>NZ_JAQDPG010000002.1:381419-523677 GCF_027659535.1 Enterococcus malodoratus
TTCTTCAAAAATAATTTATTGATTGCTGTGCTTCACTGGCCCTGTAAAACACAGATTCGTTTGTTTTCTCAATCCCCACAAAAACAACATAATTCATTTGGCAGAAAACTGCTACATCAATTTTTTTAAAATAATTAACAGATTAGAATAACTATTAATTAAGAAGATAAGATCAATAGGGTATCACGGATAAAATAATTTCATTTAACTTCAAAAATAAGTGAACATTTGCAGAAAAAATGCTCAAATCATTCGTCATATTTCACTACGGATGTACAAAAAAAGAACCACACGATAAGGTGTGGTTCTTGAAAAAACGAATTATTCAGCAGCAACTTTGCGTTTCTTCGCTGCTTTTTCACGTTCTGATTTGTTTAGAATTTGTTTACGTAGACGAATTGATTCTGGTGTAACTTCACAGAATTCATCGTCATTCAAGAATTCTAATGATTCTTCTAAGGTTAAGATACGAGGTTTCTTGATAACAGACGTTTGGTCTTTGTTTGCTGAACGAACGTTTGTCATTTGTTTAGCTTTAGTAATATTGACACCTAAGTCTTTATCACGGCTGTTTTCACCAACGATCATACCTTCATACACTTCTGTACCTGGTTCAACAAAGACTGTTCCGCGTTCTTCAACACTCATAATAGAGTACATTGTAGCTTTTCCGTTATCAACAGACACTAACGCGCCATTACGACGTCCGCCGATCACACCTTGGATCATTGGAAGATATTGATCAAACGTATGGTTCATGATCCCGTATCCGCGAGTCATTGATAGGAATTCAGTAGTGAAACCGATCAATCCACGAGCTGGAGCTAAGAAAACTAAACGGATTTGACCATTTCCAGAATGGATCATGTCTTGCATTTCTGCTTTACGTTGTCCTAAGGCTTCGATTACGCTGCCCATGTATTCTTCAGGTGTGTCGATTTGAACACGTTCAAACGGTTCGCATTTCACGCCATCAACGATTCTTTCGATAACTTCTGGACGAGAAACTTGTAATTCATAGCCTTCTCGACGCATGTTTTCAATCAAAATTGATAAATGCAATTCGCCACGGCCTGAAACAGTCCACGCATCAGGAGAATCTGTATTTTCAACACGAAGAGAAACGTCGGTGTGCAATTCTGACATCAAACGTTCTTCGATTTTACGTGATGTTACATATTTTCCTTCACGGCCAGCAAATGGTGAGTTATTAACTAGGAAAGTCATTTGTAACGTTGGTTCATCAATATGCAAGATTGGCAATGCTTCTTGATTATCAACTGGTGTTACTGTTTCACCAACGAAAATGTCTTCCATACCAGAAACGGCAATCAAATCGCCGGCTTTTGCTTCTTGAACTTCCAAACGTTGCAAGCCGAAGAAACCAAAGATTTTTGTTACACGGAAGTTTTTAATCGAACCATCAAGCTTCATAACCGAAACTTGGTCGCCGACTTTCATTTTTCCGCGGAAGATACGGCCGATACCGATACGACCAACATAATCATTATAATCTAATAACGATACTTGGAATTGTAGAGGCTCGTCGCTGTTATCAACTGGAGCTGGGATTTTTTCAATGATTGTATCGAAAACAGGAGCCATTGTTGCTTGTTGTTCCGCAGGATCGTCGGACAAGCTAGATGTTCCGTTGATTGCTGATGCATAAATAACTGGGAAATCCAATTGTTCATCATCCGCACCCAATTCGATGAATAATTCTAATACTTCATCAACAACTTCTTCTGGACGTGCAGAAGGCTTGTCAATTTTATTCACTACAACGATGGGTGTTAAATGTTGTTCTAATGCTTTTTTCAATACGAAACGTGTTTGCGGCATCGTTCCTTCGTAAGCATCTACGACTAACAATACACCATCAACCATTTTCATGATACGTTCCACTTCACCACCGAAATCGGCATGTCCTGGTGTGTCCATGATGTTGATTTTGTAGTCTTTATAGTTAACAGCGGTATTTTTCGCTAAGATCGTGATTCCACGTTCCTTTTCTAATGCATTCGAATCCATTGCCCGTTCTTGTAAATTAACGTGGCTATCAAGGGTATCAGATTGCTTAAGCATTTCATCTACTAATGTGGTTTTACCATGGTCGACGTGGGCAATGATTGCCACGTTGCGGATATCTTTTCTGTAATTCAATTTTAATTGCTCCTTTTCTTGTAACGCGAGACTCACTCGATTGACAATTATAACAGAAAATCAGTAAGAGTGTTAGTAAAACATTTTCATTCTTTCAGAAAAAGTATTTTTCTTAATGATTGGCTTTACTAATTGCTTGAATTTCCGCCATTGCAGCCTGGGTTGCCCCAATAAAAAATTCTCGACCTTTGAAGCTCAGAGGCTGCTGATTTTCTCCTATAACAGTCATTCCCAGCTGTTCCATCATGATCGTGCCGGCGGCGTAATCCCACGGACTCAACATGCTGACATAGCCAATCTGCGTCCCTTTAAGAATCGCCACGAAATCCAACCCCGCACAGCCTAACACACGGATGCCCATCGATGTTTGCCCGATTTCCTGCGCATGAAATAAATCCTTGCGATAAAGCGCGGCGTTCATACCAATCAAGCCCTCGCTTAACGACTTATTTTCTGGCGCTGAGAGCTCTTCCTTATTATTGTAAACTTTACCAACTTTCGGGCCGCCCCAGAGAAGTTCATCGCGCATAACATCATAGATGAAGCCTAATTGCCCGACGCCCTCTTCGTAAACTGCGATCATGATACAAAAATTCTCTTGCTGCATCACAAAGTTCAGTGTTCCGTCGATTGGATCGATGACAAAAACACGTCCCTTATCGATAGGCGTATCATCTTGTCCGTTCTCCTCACCTAAAATCAGCGCTTTTGGATCATAATCGTGTATTTTTTTGACGATAAAATCCTGTACTTCTTTATCAACATTTGTCACTAGGTCCGTCCGTCCATTTTTTTGATCAACTTTCAGCGCATCCCCTAGACCCGATTTGACTTTTTCCGCCGCTTCATAGATCCAACCAATAATTTCTTTTTCCATCCTGATCTCTCCCAACTCGTAGTATAGAATGTATCATTCTCATAAAGATATGTCCGCTCACCATGTATGTATCGCATTCTGCTTACATTTTAAAACGCTTTGATGTTGCTGCTTTCGCTTTTTGTAAGGTATGATAGATCGAATAACCGCTGACGTTCTGAAAATCACGTCCGATTCGTTTTTCCTCACCGATACTTTTCACGACGGTTTTAAATTTTTTATAGCCAGCCAAAAAAGCCTCTTTTTCGACCCCTGTCTCATTTGCTGCTTCGACTAAGTTAAAAAAATTAATGACTGTACCAATTTCCTCATGTGTCCAATCCTCATCAATTGGGTAACCATAGTTTGCCACTGTTCCACACTCCATTCGAAAATAGTTTACCATAGAATAGTACGGGCTTTAATTAAAGTCGCTTTTAGTTTGAATGACGATTTGATTGGTAACCCGTTTTGTCTTGTTCCGTAATTTTTCTCAATACTCGGCAAGGATTACCAACCGCGATCACATCGGCCGGAATGCTTTTAGTCAAAACGCTTCCTGAGCCGATAATCGTATTCTCTCCGATTGTCACACCTTGATTGATCGTAACATTAGCACCGACCCAGACATTATCCTTGATCACAACATTCTTAGAATAACAGCCGCCTGCTTTGCGCTCCGCAGAATACGTCGCATGATTGGTCGTAAAAATTCCTACTCGCGGACCGAATAGAACATCATTTCCTATAATGATCTCACCGCCATCTAATAAAATACAATCAAAGTTGGCGTAAAAACGATCGCCAAGGTGAATATTCTTTCCAAATTCACAACGAAAGTCTTGTTCGAAAAACGGATCTTCTCCAACCGAACCTAAAAGCTTTTGCAATATTTCCTTTCGCTTCTGTTCGTCTTTTCCATATAAGGCATTATATTCTGTTGTCGCATTCACTGCCTGCTTTCTAGTTTTCGTAAAAACTTCGGAAAGATCGTCGTACATTTTTCCAGATCTAGAAACGTCAAAACCTAATAACTCATTCATATTATATACTCCTCATTTATTGTGCTTGCTTAGCCTGTGCTAAGGTTGATTGATAAATAATATTTAGTCGGTTGCCATAATTCAAATACCCGCAGTCCTCGACAAATATCTCGATGATTCGCTCGCATTGCCGCTGGCCTTTTGGGTCGTGTTTTTTAATCAATAACAACCCATAGACAAATTTCGCGTATAGATCATGATGAAAATACTTCAAGTCACGATTCGGTGTCAAATTGTTCAGGTACTCCAACAAAATTTTTTCTCCAGAGGCCAATTTATTCTCCTCAATCAAATAGCGGGCTAAATGAAGCACGGCATCATAGCGCCACTTTCGCACTTCATAACTGCCGTGATGCTGCTTAACTAATTTTTGGGCGTAATAATACGCCTCCTCTGGTTTAAATAAGTCCCCATTATAAGTCAGCAAAAAGAATTCAAATCTTCCCCACGTTTCCGTTTCTCTTAAATAATCAGCCATTGGCGTTAAATCAACCGTGTAACTGGGCAGAAAAATATAATTATAGAATCGTTTGCCAATGAGCGCAGCAAATAAGAAACGTTTTTCATTCGTTTGTTGATACAACTGCTCTTGTTTTTCAACAAATTTTTTCAATGAGAAAGAATTGCCGGCATGATACGCTTGATCAATCTCTTCTTCAATTGCGTACAGCCAAACATCCAAGCTTTCATCAATTTCAAAAACAAATTCATCAATTGTGGTGTTCAATCGATTTAACAACTGAACCAAGTTTGAAAAACGGATATCGCCATTTTCACGTTCGTACTTACGTAAGAATTGCGGGGTCACAATTCCGTCAGATGTATTGGCAATTGTCTGATTCTTCTTTTCTCTGATTTCTTGAAAGTATTTTCCCGTCACTGTTTTCATCTCCTTTAACGAAACTTTTGTTTCTATTGCTTTAGAATACCATGAAAAAACAATGGGAAAATCAGAAAATTGAAAAGATTGTTTCGAAAAATCGAATTTCTCTCCTAGCAGACTATACTTTAGTTAAAAGTCAAAGGAGTAGGGAAATGAAAAATCTAAGTCTATCGCAGCAATATCTTTTGTTTACTATGAATCGCCAAGGAAAAATTTCTTCAGTCAATTATTATGTTGGGATGTGCCTAGTCATGGCGGGATTGCTTGATTTACAGGCAGCCGGTGTCATTGAGCTTGAGCAAAAAGAAATTATTGTTCTGACCGACGAACTTCCAGCAGAATTAGAGTATTTGGATTGTCTCCTAAACAAAATTATGCAGTTGAAGAAAAAAAGGATCGAAAAAATCGCCAATGCTTATGGAGCTACTTTCTTCGAAAAGGATTTAAAACAATTAGTTGCTCAGATTCGCGGCTCATTAATTCAACTCCGTGAAATCAGAGTTGAAGGCACGACAAGTTATTTGGCCAAAGAAAATACGATCGCTAAACTAGTCGCCCGTCTGGAAAACTTAAATGCACTCGACAACGATGGATTGACGTTAGCGATTTTGCTAAAAAAATCTTCCTATTTGAAAAAATATATTGATAAGGAAGACCGCAAAGAACTTGAAGCGAAAATCAAAGCAGCAAAGAATGATCCTGTTTCTAAGCAGACACAACTCATGATTTCCCAACTTGACTGGTTAGTTGGGGCTTTAGTAGTCGTGACGGCCTGATAGTCAATAGAAAATCCTCCTTCCTTTTTCGGGTGAAAATTGGAAGGAGGATTCTTTATGTCAATGTGGCAATTCTATTTTTTCATGGGACAGCGAAATTGCATTTGCCTCTTTCATATTAAATGCCGATAAACGGAAAGAAAGTTTAAATTCTTCAAAAGTCGTGCGATATTTTTCTAATTGCCATTGACCGCATGAATAGCTTCCTAAGGCATTTTGCTTATAGTCGATATTTACAACCACATAGGCCCGTTCAGTTAGGTCACAAGTATGTTTTGCAGCATCTAGATCACATTCCTCATAATAAGAAGTACTGAAGTTAAAACTGCCGGTCGTCGAAGCAAACAATCCTTGGCCGCGATCGTCCGTAAATGCCGCCCATCGAGTATCCATCCTATTCCCATTTGCTTGGGGAACAACATAGTTGGTAAACATATTCTCCACCGTTGAACTATAGACACCCAGATATCCAGCTTCTTTTGAATCAGCATAGTTTTCTCGCGGCCCGCGCCCTAGGTATTTCACTTGATCCAAGTCTTTATTTACATGCATAGATACACCTAAGCGCGGCAGCATGTTTGGTGCTGTATCGATTTTTCCGCTAGGGCTACCTTCTAAATTAAACAGGATATCTCCACTGCCGCAGATAGTATAGGTATAAGTACACTTATAGTGCCAAGCGCTATTTGTCGTAGAATTGATTGTTTTGACCACGATTTGAACCGATTGATCACGGTCTTTCCATTCGAAAGAATTCACGATTTCATGCTCCAAATGAAGGAAGTGCTCTTTCTTCATTTCATCAATGATTTCCATGTCATTGCTGATCGGCGCACGCCACATCGTAAATTTTGGACCTCTTTCAATAATTGTTTGACCATCACGAATTAACTGTTTAAGAGTTCCTCTGACCGTGTCAAAAGTCACAGAAAAGTTTGAACCTAAAATCGTTACATTGGTTTCAGATTCTTTGACTTGCAATTTCCCTCTAGGATCAACCTTGATTCCAGCCGTATTTAGCGGAAGTTCGTAATTTGCGGAGGCTAGTTCATATCCTTTTGGCGCACAAGAAGTGGTATTCCTCAATTGATAAGATAGATTTAAGAAGTAGCTCGCACCCGGTTTAGGAGCAAAATCCAAATGATAAGGAAGCTTCAGTTTTGCCGATTCACGAGCTGGAATTGACGGCAGCGGCAGCGTCCCATCCTCTATTATTGTTTCATCCTCGACAATCGAATAATACAAATCAAATATTTGCAGATTTTGGAAATCATAGCGGCTCAGCAACTTGATCTCACCTTTGTGTAGGTCGATAGCCGTCGTCAATATCGGTTCAATCACCTTTTTATACTCGTATAAACTTGGCGAAGGTGTCCGATCAGGCATCAACAGCCCGTCAATACAAAAATCTTTGTTGGAAGGGTCATCCCCAAAGTCGCCGCCATAGCGATAATACTTTTCACCTTCTTCGGTATACGATTCAATCCCATGGTCAAACCACTCCCAAATGAAGCCGCCTTGCAGCTTATCGTGGGCGTAAAAGAGGTCCTGATATTCTTTTAAGTTTCCTGGTCCATTTCCCATCGCGTGGCCATATTCGCATAAAATATGCGGTTTTTTCGACTCTACAATGACTGTTTCCATCAATGGCTTCTTCGTAGGATGCTCCAGCCAGGTATACATGGTCGAATACACATCCGCTGCTTCCACTTCAAAGTCGCCTTCATAGTGAACTAGGCGGGAAGCATCCATTTCTTTCGCGATCTCGGTCATTTTGACAAAGTTGCAGCCAAAGGCAGATTCATTTCCTAATGACCAAAATAGAATAGACGGATGATTTTTATCCCGTTCGATCATTCTGATCATTCGTGAAACATAGGCGGTTTCCCACTCTGGATCATTACTGATCCAATCATATTTGCCAGTTAGTTCGAAGCCGTGGCACTCCAAATCTGTTTCATCGATTACATACATCCCGTATTCGTCACATAAGTCATAAAGGTAATAAGAAGCCGGATAATGACTGGTTCGAACAGCATTGATGTTGAACTGTTTCATCAAGATAATATCTTTTTCAATTTCCGCTTTTGAAACAACTCGACCATTTCTAGGATTGTAATCATGGCGATTGACTCCTTTCAATTTGATCGCCACACCATTGACCAAGAAGACTTCACCAGCTAATCGAATATTTCTGAAACCGACTTTTTGAGGAATAACTTCTATCAGCTTTTCTGCTTCATAAACGGAGATCAACAGTTGATATAGCTTCGGCGTTTCTGCTGTCCAGCGGGCAACATCAGGGATTTCTAAATGTAGACTGTTCTGCCCGTTTGCTACATCTTGGCTTACCACCTGTTCACCAGACGGATCAGTCAGTTCCACCTTAACATATTTTCCCTTTGGTTCACGGAGCTTGAATGACAAATCAAGCAGACCATTTTTGTATTCGTCATCTAAATCAGCGACCACAGTAAAATCGTTGATTCCGGCATAAGGAACACCAAGTAATTCCACATCTCTAAAGATTCCGCTGAGCCACCACATATCTTGATCCTCTAAATACGTCCCATCAGACCACTGATAAACTCGCACCGTCAAATCATTTGCAGCGTCTTCCTGAACCAAATCGGTAATATCAAACTCCGCTTCATTTCTAGCGCCCTTACTATAGCCGACTTCTTGTCCATTCACCCAAACATGAAAGGCGGAATCCACACCGCAAAAACGTAAAATCACTTTCTTGTCTTTAAAGCTTTCATCGACGGTAAATTGCCGCTTATATATCCCGGTCGGATTTTCCGTTGGAACATACGGCGGATTAATCGGAAAGTTGTACCATAAATCAGAATAATGCATTTTGCCGTAACCTTGAACCTGCCAATTTCCAGGCACTTTAATATCAAACATCTCTTCCGTGTTAAAATCTGGTGCATAGAAGTTGCTGGGACTGTATTCAGGTGCGTCCAACAGTAAAAACTTCCAAATCCCGTTCAGATTTTTAAACGCATGTGTGTATTTATTTTCATTTAGCGCTGCTTTCTCTTTTGTAGGGAAAGTTAAAAAATGTGCTCGTGGTTCTAAGCGATTGATATGATCTAATTGATAGTTTTCCCAAATTTTCATTTACCCGTCACCTCTACATTTGTCTCTTTATCAAGAACAGATTTTCTTTCATAGCGATTCCAACAAATCCAAGCGAAGCCCATAAATACCACTAATCCAACAACGTTATATAAAAGCATTCCGATCGGACTTGCCTCACCAGCCGGCAGCGTTCCATTCATTTCAGCCATGATCAGCTGTGGATCCGGAACTGTAGACATAAAGAAAACGAAAATGAAAATCAGCAGTAAAACAATTCCTGCAAATATTCCAAACGACCGGCTGCCGAATCGGAAGCTGCGAGGCATGGAATCTTTTTTCAAACGCAAGCCGATGTACGCAACTAATAAAAACAATACTGGCAGCAAAGATGTAGACGCTGTCATGTTGATCAATGTTGAAAGAAAGCTGTCCATGTTGCCGATGCCTAATGCTGGAATGATCAGCAGCATCGTAACGATAACACCTTGTACGACTAAAGCATTTGTAGGATTTCCTTCTTCATTGGTTTTAACTAACCACTTTCCAAAGACACCTTCTGGAATTTCAGAGAAGAAGACCTTAACAGGTGCCGCAGTCCACAGAGCTAATGATCCTAAACTGCCGATAAATAAGATCAAGCCGACGAGTCGAACCATCACACCGCTCGGAATATTAAAATGCGAACCTAAGATTTTAAAAATATCAAAAATACCATTTGAAAAATTTCCCTTTAGAACTTCTGTCGGTACAACAAAACCAACCGCTACAGCACCTAATACATACATAATTCCAACGACAACAGTTGCGCCAATCATCGTACGGACAAATGTGCTGTTTCCACCCTTGACGTCCTTAATGTACACGCCAATACTCTCACCGCCGCCTACAGCCTGCAAAATCCAAGCCATCGTCATGAAAAAGGTCCAGTTGAAACTCGGTTTGATCGATTGCATTGTGAAATCCTGTGCCGGTTCTTTACCAAAGCCAAAAACAACGATAAAGGCTAATACAACAAAGGCCACTCCCATGAACAAACGAGCGCTCCCAGCAAAACTTGTAACCTTTGAAATCCAAGACACGCCTTTGATGCAGACCCAGGTCATTAGCCAAAATAGCAAAATTGAAATTCCGGCGATAATAATCGTGCTGTTTCCGCCTTGAAAAACATTGGTGCCGCCAAAAGCATAGGATCCGTAAATCAAAGTGTTCGGCAATAACGAACAAAAGAAAAATAGATTAACAAAGAAATAAGACCAAGCACCTAAGAAGGCCCATTTTTCACCCAGAACAGATTGCAGCCAACTATGAACTCCCGATTCCTTTCCTGAATTGGCAGAAGCAAATTCCGCGATCATCAAAATAAAAGGTAAAAAATAAAAGATAGTACCAAACAAATACCCGGGAATTGTTGCCAGCCCAATTTGGATACTATTGTTGACAATGCTGGGGAAAGCGAATACTGCCGAAAAAGTCATCAGCATTAAGGCAATCGATCCCAAACGCTGCCTCGAATTAGAATTTTCCATCTCAAACATCCTTTCAATATTTATTTACACTTTGATTTTATAGCGCTTTCATGGTATAAAAAATAAGAAATGTTTCCAAATACTTGTAAAGATGTTGCCTCTTAATAATTACTTGTCGAGGAGGAATTTGATGTACAGCTCATTAGCAAAAGAAATCAGTATCTTAACCAACAATGACAAATTAAGTTCAGAGTTCCATATTTGCGAAGTTGGTTATGAAAAATGTCGCTCAACCAAGCCTACGGAGTACGCTCCGATCAATTATTGGGTGCTTCATTATTGTGTCGCTGGGGAAGGTTTTTTCTCAACTCCCTTTTTTCCAGAGAGAAAAATTACTGCGGGAGATTTTTTTATTATTCCATCAAATTGTAAAAATGTTTATTATCCAAATCGTGACAATCCATGGCAGTACAGATGGGTTGGTTTTTCTGGTGATTTAGCCGCCGATTATTTTTCCAAATTGAAGTTGGATAAACATAATTGTGTTATCGGTAACGCCTTTGATCATAGAATAGACGTTCTTTTTCAAGATATCTATGACGAATTCAAAAGAGACAATCTTTTTCGTACAATCGCCTCCTCATTTAATCTGTTTGACACGATCGACCAGATCAATTTGAAGACAAATCATCTGTCACAGAGCGAAAATCTATTTAAAACCATTCTGAATTACATCGACGATAACATGTCTGAAAATCTCAGTGTCAATCAAATTTCAAAATTCAGCAACATTGATCGAACCTATCTTTATAAGCTATTTCAATCCTACAAAGGAATAGGACCTAGTGAATATATCCAAGAATTAAAGCTGCAAAAAGCTTGTTCTCTGTTGCGAAAAAGTTCATTGAGTATCACCGAAATAGCTTATGAAACCGGCTTTTCTTCTTCCTCTTATTTTTCAAAATTTTTTAATGCCAAGTTGGGTATCTCCCCTTCCAACTATCGCAAACAATTTATCATTAATTGATTCGTTTCATCCAGAAGACAAAAAAAGCACTAAGATCAACGTCGATCTTAGTGCTTTTGAGTTTATTAAATATGGATTGGCAAACCTAAAGCCAATTCAGAAGCGTCCATCACGATTTCACCTAAAGATGGATGCGGATGAATCGTTAAAGCAATATCCTCAGCATTCATTCCTGATTCAATCGCTAAAGCAAGTTCAGAAACCATATCACTTGCTCCTACACCAGCGATTTGTCCGCCGATGATCACGTTGTCTTCCACCGTTGTAACTAAACGGATGAAGCCTTCTGTCTTGCCTAATGATAACGCACGACCATTACCTGAGAATGGAAATTTGAAGGCTTTCGCTTCGATTCCTGCCTCTTTGGCTTCTTTGATTGTCATACCAACAGTCGCTAATTCTGGATCAGTAAAGGCAACTGCAGGCATCGCTTTGTAATCAACGGCAACCTTCTTACCAGAGATTGCTTCTGCAGCTATTTTTGCCTCATAGCTGGCTTTGTGAGCCAAAGCAGCGCCTGGAACGATATCGCCGATCGCGTAAATGCTTGGTACATTTGTACGTCCTTGTTTGTCGACTGAGATCAAACCGCGATCAGTCATTTCAACACCGGCTTGTTCCAAGCCCATGTCATTTGTGTTTGGACGACGACCAACCGTTACCATTACGTAATCAGCATCGATTGTTTCTTCTTTACCGTCAACTTCATAACGAACCGTTACGCTGTCGCCATTATCGACTGCTTCACGAGCCATCGCAGAAGTAACAACCTTGATGCCCTTTTGTTTGAAGTCTTTCTCAACAAGCTGCACCATATCTTTTTCGTAGGTTGGCAAGATTTGAGGCGTACCTTCAATAATCGTTACTTCAGCACCGAGGTTCGCATACGCGCTTCCTAGTTCGGCACCGATTACACCGCCGCCAATGATCACGAATTTTTCTGGTACTTCTTGTAATGCTAATCCGCCAGTCGAATCTAATACGCGTCCGCCAAATTTAAAGCCAGGAATCTCGATTGGGCGAGAACCTGTTGCGACGATCGCATTATTGAACGAGTAAGTTTGTGCTGAATCAGGGTGAATTACCCGTAAGTTTTTATCATCAACGAAGAAAGCTTCGCCTTCAATGATTTCTACTTTGTGTTTCTTCAGCAAGAATTTTACTCCTGAGGTTAATTTATTAACCACTTCGTTTTCTTTCCATTCTTGTGTTTTTGCAAAATCTAATTTTACATTTTCACTGGTAACACCAAACATAGTTGAGTCACGTGAATCATGCAAATGATGTCCAGCAGAAATCAACGCTTTTGACGGTACACAGCCGACGTTTAAACAAACGCCGCCAATGTATTCCCGTTCGATGATTGCCACTTTTTGTCCCATTTCAGCGGCGCGGATGGCGGCAACATAGCCGCCAGGTCCAGCACCGATTACAACTGTATCTAATTCAATGGCAAAATCTCCAACTACCATGATTTTATCATCCTTCCATTAATAATAATTCTGGATCAGCCAATAAACGTTTAATATTGTTCATGGCTTTTTGCGCTGTCGCGCCATCAACGATGCGATGGTCGAAGCTTAATGAAAGTTTCATTACACGGCCAACCGCTAATTCGCCTTCGTCGTTGACGATCGGTTGTTGCGCGATCGTTCCAACACCAAGGATTGCTACTTCAGGGTAGTTGATAACTGGTGTAAACCAGCCACCGCCTACAGAACCGATATTTGAAATCGTGATCGTACCATTACGCATATCGTCTCCTGATAATTTGCCATCATGTGCCAAGGCAGCTTTTTCGTTGATTTCATCAGCGATCTTGAACATACCTTTTGTATCCGCGTTTTTAACGTTTGGTACATACAAGCCATGGTCTGTATCTGTTGCGATACCGATGTTGTAGTAATTCTTATAAACGATTTCTTGAGCTGCGTCATCGATTGATGCGTTCAAGACTGGGTATTTCTTAACAGTAGCAGTTAAAGCCTTAACTACATATGGCAAGAATGTCAATTTCGTACCGTTATCCAAAGCAACTTGTTTGAATTTCTTACGGTGATCCCAAAGTTTAGAAACTTCTACTTCATCATGCAGCGTTACATGTGGTGCTGTATGTTTGCTGTTGACCATTGCTTTCGCGATGGCTTTACGTGTTGGCGTTAATTTCTCGCGTGTTTCCATTTCGCCCATGTTTGAGCTAAATGGTTGCGCTGGTTTTTCAGCCTTCGCTGGTGTGCTTGCTGCTGAAGCGGATGTTTCAGTTGATTTCTCTTCTGATTTCGCTGGTGCAGCTTGTCCGCCGCCAGAAACAAATGCGTCGATATCTTCTTTAACGATCCGTCCGCCTTTACCTGTGGCCGTCACTTGACTGATATCAACATCTTTTTCACGTGCATATTGACGTACAGATGGCATCGCTAGAACACGTTTATCTGGATTGCTTGATTCAACAACAGAAGAAGCGCCTTTTGCTTCAGCATTTGGTGCTTCCGCTGGAGCTGCTGATTCAGTTGAAGCTGCGCTAGAATCGTTATGTCCGGGTGCGTCGATTTCTACCAAAACATCACCGACATTGGCAACAGTGCCTTCGTCAACGATAATTTTTTTGATCGTACCAGTTACTGGAGATGGAATTTCTTCCACTGATTTATCGTTTTGGACTTCTAATAGCGTATCGTCTTCTTCGATCGTGTCGCCAGCTTTTACAAACCACTTAACGATTTCGCCTTCCGCAATTCCTTCACCGATATCCGGTAATTTGAATTGGAAGACACCGCCAGCATTAGAATTGCTGCTTTCGCTTTCTACTGTTGGTTCTGCTGCGGGTGCTTCTGGTGTTTGCGATTCTGCTGCAACGCCAGAGTCTCCTTCGTTATCCTCGTGTCCGGGTGCATCGATTTCTACTAAGACATCACCGACATTGGCAACAGTGCCTTCGTCAACGATAATTTTTTTAACGGTTCCTGTTACTGGAGATGGAATCTCTTCCACTGATTTATCATTTTGGACTTCTAATAATGTGTCGTCCTCATTAATTGTATCACCGGCCTTAACGAACCATTTGACGATCTCGCCTTCTGCGATACCTTCACCGATGTCCGGTAATTTAAATTGGTAAGCCATGTTTTTTTCGCTCCTTACTGATGTAATTATCTTTTCAACTATTGAAAAAATAAATGGAATTGTCGTGTCGTATATCATCCGACTTTTAACAGTTCCATTCTATATTGAACTGCTAAAAGTTGGACGAACCTCTTTTTCGATTAAAATGCTGCGATTTCTTTTACTTTTGCTTCGATATCTGCTGCGTTTGGCAACCAGATACCTTCTGCTTGTCCAAATGGGAAAATCGTATCTGGAGCAGAAACTCGTCCGATTGGTGCTTCTAATGAAAGAACAGCCCGTTCAGAGATTTCTGAAACGACTTGTGCAGAAACGCCCGCTTGTTTTTGCGCTTCTTGAACAACGACCACACGACCAGTTTTTTCAACTGATTTAATGATAGTTTCAACATCAAGCGGTGCAACGGTGCGCAAGTCAATAATTTCAGCGTTGATATTTTCTTTCGCTAAGTTGTCTGCAGCCTTAATCGCTTCACGTACCATCGCGCCGTAGGTAATGATCGAAACATCAGAACCCTCTTTAGTAACAGCAGCTTTGTCTAATGGTACTTCATAGATTCCTTCTGGCACTTCCTCACGGAAAGAACGATAAAGCTTCATGTGCTCTAAGAATACAACTGGATCATTGTTGCGAATTGACGCAATCAAGAGACCTTTTGCATCGTATGGATTTGATGGAATGACCACGCGTAAGCCTGGTGATTGCGCCATTAATCCTTCTAAGTTATCTGAGTGGAGTTCTGGTGTGTGAACACCGCCTCCGAATGGTGCGCGGATCGTGATTGGCAGATTTCGTGTACCGCCCATGCGGTAACGAGTACGAGCCATTTGTCCGACGATTTCGTCCATCGCTTCAAATACAAAACCAAAGAATTGAATTTCAGGAACGGGACGGAAGCCTTGCAAGGCTAAACCAAAACCAAGTCCGGCGATGCCAGATTCAGCTAGTGGTGTATCGAAAACTTGATCTTCGCCGAATTTTTCTTGAAGACCTTCAGTCGCACGGAAAACCCCGCCGTTTTTACCAACGTCTTCACCGAAAACTAAAACTTCTTTATCTTTTTCAAGCATCAGAGCTAAGGCATCTGTAATTGCTTGGATCATTGTTTTTTGTGCCATGATTATTTCGACTCCTTCGCTTCATAGAATTCAATTTGTTCTTTGATATTTTGTGGTTGAACTTCATACATATTTTTCAAGAAATCAGAAACCTTTTGTTTTGGAACACGGTCAGCATCTGTAATTGCTTGTTTAATTTCATCTTTTGTTGCTTCAATTACTTTTTCTTCTTGTTCTTCTGACCATAAGCCTTTTTCCGTCAAATACTTACGGAAGCGAACCAAAGGATCTTTCTTTGTCCATTCGTCATCCATTTCTTTTGAACGGTAACGGGTTGGATCATCACCAGATAATGTATGCGGACCATAACGATAAGTTAATGTTTCAATCAATACTGGACCATTGCCGTTAGCTGCCCATTCACGTGCTTTCTTAGAAACGTAATAGACCGCCAATGGATCCATACCGTCGACCTGGATACCAGGAATTCCAGCAGCAACTGATTTTTGCGCCAATGTTTTAGCGGCTGTTTGTTTTTCACGCGGAGTCGAAATAGCAAAGCCATTGTTTTGAATGTAGAATACAGCGTTTGCATGATACGCACCGGCAAAGTTGATTGCTTCATAGAAGTCACCCTGAGATGAACCGCCATCGCCAGTATAAGTGAAGACAACATTTTTGCTGTCACGTTTTTTTAGTCCTAAAGCAACACCGGCAGCTTGAACATATTGAGCACCGATAATGATTTGAGGAGGTAAAGCCTGTAAATCAGCGGGATAGTTATTCCCAGCAACGTGACCACGCGACCATAAAAAGGCCTCAGCTAAAGGTAAGCCGTGTTTGATCAATTGTGGAACATCACGATATCCTGGTAATAGTACGTCTTCTTTCTCAAATGCAAAATGACTAGCTAATTGGCTGGCTTCTTGTCCAGCAGTTGGCGCGAAGAATCCTAATCGTCCTTGACGATTCAATGCAGTTGAGCGTTGGTCTAATACTCTTGACCAAACCATTGAAGTCATCAATTCAACAAGTTCTTCATCAGATAAATCAGGAACTAAATTTTCATTTACAATTTTTCCGTCCTCATCCAGCGCTTGGTACACGGGAAAATCCGCGTTTACATCTTTTAGTAAGGCTTCAAAATCAATCGTTAACTCTTTTTCTGCCATGGTGTCACACTTTCCTCTCTTAAGTAAATTAAGTCTTGTTATCAGTGCAACAGCAAGTCAATCTGTATTATTGCTATTGCCCCTTCCTCTCTAAATTAGCATTTTTGTATTCAATTGACAACAAACTTGCTCACCGATTATGAACGAATTGAAGCGTTTCACTTTTTCTCCTTGTGAAATCACATGCAGCCTGCTTACGATATCAAAATCCCGTTAATTAGATTGCGGAAGTTGAATATCTTTGATTTTTTTAAATTTGCCATTATTTCGGTCATTAAAGTGTAGAAAGAGTATTAAAAAGAAGACGGATACAACTTCTGATTTTAAATAATTGTTGTGATTTTTCACAAAAAAAGAAACAGAATGCCAGTACAGGCCATTCTGTTATAGTTCAGATCCATTCTTTTGCAATTTTTATATAGATTACTTTTCCTAACTGTGTTGCCAGCATATAAACAACGACGATCCCTACATACCATAACCAGTAGCTGCTTGGAAGATGTACAAAATCAAATTGTTCCGCAATAGGCGTTACGACTACAATGATACCTACTACTACAGCCATTAACAGACTAATAAAGACTTGTGGTGCTGGACGGCTTTGGATAAATGGAATTTTCTTTGTACGAACCATCAGAACCACTAACGCTTGCGTCGTTAACCCGATCATAAACCAGCCTGTTTGGAATAAGTTTTGTGAAGCGATCGTATTTGCTCCAAAAACGAACCACATCACTAAGAATGTAATAATATCAAAGACCGAGCTGATCGGTCCAATACACACAGTAAATTTCAATAATCCCTTTGTTTCCCACTTCGTCGGCACATGCAGTTCTTCTTCATCGACATTGTCCCATGGGATCGTCAATTGAGCGATGTCATAGATCAGATTTTGCAAGAGCAATTGAATAGACAGCATAGGTAGAAATGGCAGAAAGGCACTGGCAACTAAGATCGAGAACACATTTCCAAAGTTTGAGCTGATCGTAATCTTGATATACTTCATCATATTGCTGAAAACTCGGCGGCCTTCAATTACACCGTTTTCTAAGACAGCTAAACTTTTCTCCAGCAAGATGATCGAGCTGGCATCCTTCGTAATATCCGCTGCTGTATCGACCGAAATTCCCACATCGGCTTTTCTTAGTGCCGGAGCATCATTAATACCATCACCCATGAATCCTACGGTATGTCCTTTATCCTGAAGCGATTCAATAATGCGTGATTTTTGCATAGGATTTAATTTGGCAAATAAATTGATGCTTTCGGCTGCTCTGTACAACTCATCATCCGACATTTCATCGACTTGATTTCCTAATAAATAGTCTTCTGCCGGAATACCAACATCTTGACATACTTTTTGTGCCACGATGGCATTGTCACCAGTCAAAACCTTCACTGTCACACCATGTTGCTGTAATGATTTGATTGCTGGTTTTGCAGACGCTTTGGCCGGATCAAGGAAACCCATAAATCCAATCAACGTCATATCTTTTTCATCATCAGTCGAGTAAATAGCTTCATCATGGGCATCTCGACGAACCGCTACGGTAATTACTCGCATTCCTTGACGATTCATTTTTTCATTCACCGTTTGTAATTGTTGGCGAATCTCCGGCGTTAACTCCATAATCTCTCCGTTGATCTCAACATATTTACAAATCGTTGACATTTCTTCGACCGCACCTTTTGTGATCATCAATTGATGTTCGTCTGTTTTCATTACAACAGTCAAACGACGGCGAGAGAAATCGAATGGAATTTCGTCGATTTTTTGAACAGATTGATACGGTAGTTTCCGATCTTGTTCTTCAAAATAATTAATTACTGCAATATCCATTAAATTCTTCCAACCAGTTTGATAAGTCGAATTCATAAAGGCTAAGTCAAGTACTTGTTCATTTTCATTTCCTAATGGATCGAGATGCTGGACTAAGACCACCCGATCTTCTGTAATTGTTCCTGTTTTATCGGTACACAGCACATCCATACTGCCTAAATTTTGAATTGACGCCAATTCCTTCACGATAACTTTGTGTTTTGATAAGGTCAACGCGCCTTTGGCTAAGTTGGAACTCACGATCATTGGCAGCATTTCAGGAGTTAGCCCCACAGCCACAGCGATTGCAAAGAAAAATGCACTGCTCCAATCTCCCTTTGTCAGTCCATTGATTAAGAAGACTAATGGAAATAAGACCATGACCATTCGTAATAATAGTTTGCTGACTCTTGCTAAGCCAATATCAAATGAGGTTTTCCCGCGTTTTGAAGTGGCATTTTTTGCGATGTCGCCAAAGAATGTTTGTTGTCCCGTTTTCAGAATAATAGCTTTACCTTGACCACTTAATACATCGGTTCCCATAAAAACCAGATTTGTTAAATCCAATGCCGTCATTTCATCTGTTAATTTCTTATCTTGATCAAGATATTTTTCAACGGGCATTGATTCTCCCGTTAACGATGATTGGTTAACGAAAAGATCCTTCGTCCAAATCAATACGGCATCTGCTGGAATCATATCGCCAGTCGCTAACGTCAAAATGTCACCAGGTACAACTTCATCCATCGGAATTTCCTTTGTTTCACCATTCCGCGTGATTGCTGCCGTATTTTCGATCATTTCTTTTAATTCAATACTCGCTTTTTGTGAACGATATTCCTGAATAAAAGTAATCAACACACTGGCTAATATCATGATTGTCATTACGACTGCCGCTTCAAGATCATTCGTCAATACAGAAACAATGGCTAATAGTGCTAAAACATAAACGAATGGATCATTGAATGCTTGTAAAAATAATAGAATTCCAGGTGTAGGTTTTTGTGCTGAAACTTCGTTTGGCCCGTATTCCTCCAAACGGCTTTGTGCATCTTCTTCCGATAACCCTTGCAATGATGTTCGCAAGTTTAAAAATAAATCCCGATCAGATAGAATCGCCAGCTTTTTCAGTTCTTGATCTTTGCTGATCTTGCGAGCAAGAAGGTTTTTTTTGTTCATCATAGTAGTTCCCCCTAAAATTTAAGGCAACACAAGCCGCCCTTTTATATTTTCTCTTCGGTCGACTATCTTCATAATCCATCTTCCTCACATCCTTTCAATTATCAGGGAAATCACTGGCAGCTAACTCCGATTAAGAGCTCTTTTTTTCAAAAACGGAAAAACAGGAGTGTCTTCACCATTCATACGATTCAACTAAACAATTCTCAAAAATCGCCTTAAGTCCATTCTATTCGCTTTAGTTTCAAATAAACGGCAAAAAAACGCGCGCTCGAAAATGAGCACGCGCGAAAAATTCATTCATGTTCATCGTCGAGCTTTAGCACTATAGGGCGTAGACAGATTTGTCAGCTACGTTATGAATCACCTTCACGATGATCCCTGTTCTACCCATTGGCGTCTCTCGACATTTTTGGGCAGTAGCCTGTGTCCATATAGGAGCCTCACCTAACAATTATTCTTATTTACATCCTTACTATATGTCACTTATCTTTCAGTGTCAAACTTAAGATTGAAAAAACTTGTTTTGTTTCAGAAATTCATCAACTTTCTTGTTGGGCGTATTGCTAAAGTAGTCAGCAAATTTTTTACTCCAAAGTTTTGTTTCACGAGCCTCGGCAAACTTTTCCATCGTATCGTCATATTCCTCAATCGAAGAATAATCATAATCCTTGTACGTATCATAATGAATCACCGTCTGATCTGGCAATCGCGGTTTGACCCGCATTTCCACATTTGGTTTGCCAATACTTAAACCGGCAACAGGCAGAACATAATCCGGCAATCTTAACAGTTCGCTGACTTCTGCGACATCTTTCCGAATTGTCCCAACAACAACTGAGCCCAATCCTAAAGCTTCAGTCGCGATCACAGCATTTTCCAACGCTAAAGCAGTATCAGTGACGGCTGTAATCAACGGGTCCAGACCTTCGCCTATACGGTAGTCCATCTCATAATGATCTGCGACCTTTTGCGTTCTTTTTAAGTCTGCCACAAAAACTAAGAAAACCGAACTGTGCAGCACATGCGGGTTTCCAGGATTCATCTCAACTAGTTTCTCACGGATTTCACGATCTTTTACTACAATAATGCTGTACATTTGTCCGTTCATCCAACTTGGGGCCTGCCGACTTGCCTGCAAAATCTTTTGCAGTTGATCCTCTGATAGCTGATACGTTTCATCAAAATTGCGATAAGTCCGATGTTGCTTCATGATCTCCAACGCTTCCATTTAACTCCTCCTTAACTCCTTTGAAATTGTCTGCAGCTTCGCGAAAAATTGCTCTCGCGTTTGTTTTGTCATCCGAGTGTAATTCACTCTCATTGCCATTGTATCATTACTAAATAGAAATGCGGGGGCGATCAATAATTTTTCTCGCAGAAAAATCTCCCAATCTTTTCTCGTAAGATGTTGATGGCGCCAAGTTAAATATACATAAATACCGCCATTGATCTCAGATACCTCCCAATCATCAGCAATTGCTTCTGCTCCTTTTAAAAACGCCTGCGCCAATTGCTTTAATGTTCCAACCAACACGGCTTGATTATGTTCAAACCGCGAGTCTGTTAAGGCGGTATGAGCGATCACCTGCGGAAAAACACTGATCGAAAAATCCATCATTTGCTTTGCTTCAGATAAACGTTGAATCAGATCTTGATCAGCAACAATCCAGCCTATTTTGATCGAAGAACCAAAGATTTTCGAAAGTGATCCTAAATGAATCACCTGATGCGGTGCGAGTTCCTTCAACGAAGGCGGAATTTCGTTGAAGTTCATTTCCCTAAATACCTCATCTTCAACAATCGGCAATTGATATTTACGACTAAGATCGATCAATGCGTTTCTACGCCGATTCGACATCATTGAACCTGTCGGATTTTGGAAGGTCGGATTCAGGATGATCAATTTGATTTTCTTCGTCAGGATTAATTGTTCCAACTTGTCAATGCGCATTCCTTCGCGATCCATTTCAACTCCGTACAGTCTGATACCCGCACTCGCAAAAATCGGTAACGAGTACAAAAATGACGGGTCTTCAATCGCCACACTATCACCGCTTTGTAACATCACTTGCAATAATAAAAACATCGCCTGTTGCGCGCCTGACGTGATCAGAACTTGATTCGATGAAACCTTGATTTTTTGCTCCGTTTCAATTCGCTGACAAATGACCTGCTGCAGCGGTCGATATCCCAGCGGACTTTGTTTTCGCTCTTCTAATAGCAACTCTTCCCAAGTATAGGAAGGAAAGCGAAAATCCGGGATCAGACTCAATGGGAGTTCACCTGAATAAAGGTCAATTGCCTCTGGGTCATTTAGCAGCTGTTGAAGTTTTTCGAGAAAAGGCTCTTTCGGATGAGCTTCTTGAGTAAACAAACTGCGCCAATCGACTCGCGGCGTCGTACTGCGCCCCCAGTTTCCTTCATTAACTATTGTGCCGCTTCCTTGTCTCCGCAATACCCAGCCAAGACTGACTAATTCATCTAAAGCGTGGACAACCGTCGATCGATTCACTTGATAATAGTCCGCCAATTTTCGCTCAGCCGGTAATTTATCCCCTGGCTGCAAGGTGCCGTTTTGAATATAGTTAATGATTTGTTCAATGATCTGCTGATACACTGGTGTGGATTTTTTTTCTGTTAGTTGCCACATATTTTTCCCTCACTCATTATTGGATGATTCAAAGCTAACCCAATTATTATTGACTGTCAATTGCATGTACGAAAAAAAGCCATACCAATCAAATTGATATGACCTTTAAAAAATCTTTTAAAAATTATTAAATTGTATCACCATTAAAGATCGAATTCTTAACAACCACATAATCAACCTTTTGCAAGGCTTCCAAATCATTTCCGCCAGCATAAGAAATCGATGATTGCAAATCCTGCTGCATTTCAACCAATGTGTCTTTTAAAGAACCTTTATAAGGAATCCAAATTTTCTTTCCTTCGACATTTTTCTTTTCACCTTTTTGAAACTCAGAGGCGCTGCCGAAATATTCTTTATAAACCACACCATCGTCAACCTTCGTTTCCCCCGGTGACTCTTCATGTCCAGCAAACAATGAACCGATCATGACCATCGTAGCGCCGAAACGAATCGACTTTGCAATATCGCCATGAGTTCGAATTCCGCCGTCCGCAATGATTGGTTTGCGGGCAGCCTTTGCACACCAGCTCAAAGCCGCTAATTGCCAGCCGCCAGTTCCAAAACCCGTTTTGATTTTCGTAATACAAACTTTCCCAGGTCCAATGCCAAGTTTCGTTGCATCCGCACCGGCGTTTTCTAATTCACGCACGGCTTCTGGTGTACCAACATTCCCAGCAATAACAAACGTCTCTGGTAAATATTTTTTTATATGCTTAATCATATTGATTACCGGGTCAGAATGACCGTGGGCAATATCAATCGTGATAAAATCAGGATTTAACTTTTCTTCAGCAAGTTGTTTTACAAAATCATATTCATACCCTTTTACACCAACACTGATCGATGTAATCAAGCCGCGAGACTGCATCTTCTTTATAAATGGAATTCGTTCTTCTTCATAAAAACGGTGCATGATATAGAAGTAACCATTCTCCGCCAAAAATTCGGCAATGTTTTCATCAATGATCGTCTGCATATTTGCAGGCACGACTGGCATCTTAAAACTAAACTTTCCTAATTGGACGGTCGTATCACATTCTGATCGACTGTTCACAATACACTTGTTAGGGATTAACTGAATATCTTCATAATCAAATACTTTCATAATGGCCTCCAATGATTAAGCTAACTATCTCATCTATTTTTGTCCTGTACGTCCACGCTGAACTAGCTTTACCCCAGCTATAAATTTTTCTTTTATGCTGTACAAAATCGCGAAAAGCGTGACCGACAAAAAAACATAGGGCGATATCGCCCTATGTAATTTACAACATAATCATATAAAAAGCAAGCTGATTTTGACTTTTATAGCAAAAAACACGAACATTAACTTTTTAAACCAGCATGTTCCTTAATTTTTTTGCCTGCAGACTTACTAAAAAGACAACATCTTCCATCTCTTCTTCATTCGTTACTTTCATTTCAATCTGCTGAGTATTTTTCGATACATCTTCAAATTTTTCCTTGAACTCATCTGACATCACTTTTACCATCGGGGATAAATAGCTTATCCCAAAATCCGGAAATGGTGTGATAACAGAAAAATAATCCTTATGGATCTTGATGCGACAAAGCAAACCATCATATTGTTCAATTACAAGCTGCCAACCTGTTTGTTTCTGAAAAATGTATTTGATTTTAGGATCATAATGTCTCATGATTTGGGCCAATAATATTTTTAAATACTGAGAATTGGGTAATCCTGACAAAATCGTCTGAAGTTCGTGTTTGTTATCATCAGCTTTGGATCGTTTTCTTTCCATGGTCCTCGCCTCTTTCACTACGCTCTGGAACGAAAAATAATTCTAACTAATGCAATTGTCTGTATGAGTTAAATTCATTTTATTTTTCTTCGTTTTCATATTTCCTTTTAACGCTTTTTTCATATTTAGTTTAACACTTTTAATTAAAGCTGTCATTTTTTAAATCTCGCTTGGTTTTAAGCATAATAAAAAACGACCCTAAGGTCGTTTTTTATTATTTTAACGATTTCGCTCCAATGTCATTGCGGTAAAAATAGTCCTTAGTATCTGCTTCCTTTAAAGCTTGATAAACGATCTTCTGTGCGGTCTCAATCGTTTCAGCCTCAGCTTCTACTAAAAGCACTCTGCCCCCAGAAGCTCGTGCTGACCCTTGCTCTTCCGTTACGCCAGCATAATAAACCGCCACCTGCTCGCCGAATTCTGGTATCGCCATCCCTTTTTTATAGTCATTAGGATAACCTTCCGCTGCCAAAACGACACCTACGCAAGCCTGTTCACTCCAGATTAACTCAGGTTCTTGATCCTTTAATAGGTCATCGATTATTTGTGCCAAATCGCTTGTTAACCGTGGCAATACGACTTGTGTCTCGGGATCACCAAAACGAGCATTGAATTCGATTACTTTTGGTCCAGTTTCCGTTGCAATTAGGCCGGCATACAAAATACCTGTAAATGGTGTTCCATTTGCCATCATACCTGAAGCTGCCGGTTTTAAGACCTTGTTTACGGCCGTTTCGACCATTTCTGATGAGATTTGCGGAACCGGCGAATAAGCACCCATTCCACCGGTGTTTGGTCCTTTATCCTCATCATAAGCACGCTTATGGTCTTGAGAGATCACCATTGGATAGACTTTTTCATTTTTAACGAATGCTAGTAACGAGAATTCTTCACCCGCCAGAAACTCTTCAACAACAACCTTATCGCCGCTTTCGCCGAAACGATGATCCGTCATCATTTCTTTCAAAGCCTGTAAAGCTTCTGCTAAAGTCATTGCGACTGTTACCCCTTTACCAGCCGCTAAACCATCCGCTTTGATTACGATCGGTGCCCCTTTTTCTTGAACATAATCACAGGCTGCTTGATAGTCAGTAAATGCTTCATAAGCTGCGGTTGGAATATGATTGTCTACCATAATTTTCTTCGCGAACTCTTTCGATCCTTCAATCATCGCCGCCGCTTTGTTCGGTCCGAAGATTTCAAGTCCTGCCGCTTGGAAATCGTCAACGATTCCATTAAGCAACGGAATTTCTGGCCCCACAAAAGTCCAAGTAATTTCCTTTTCATTTGCAAAAACGATTAAGTCTTTATGGTTATCTTCAGCGATATCTACCAATTGAATCCCATCATTTTTCATACCCGGGTTGCCCTTCGCACAAAAAACATCGGTTACTTTCGGACTCTTCAACATTTTTTTTGCGATGGCATGTTCGCGGCCACCGCTGCCAATAATTAATACTTTCATTGAATCCTCCTCGAATTAATGCCTGAAATGACGAATACCAGTAAAGACCATCGCAACACCATATTTATTGGCCATAGCGATTGAATCTTTGTCTCGAATACTTCCACCTGGTTGAACGATTGCTTTGATTCCATGCTGAGCAGCATATTCCACACTGTCATCCATTGGGAAATAGGCATCGCTAGCTAGAACTGCCCCGTCCATCCGGCCTTTCGCTTCCTCTAAAGCGATTTTGACTGAACCTACACGATTCATTTGCCCAGCACCAACACCCACCGTTTGATGTTCATTGGCAACAACAATCGCATTTGATTTCACGTGTTTAACTGCCTTCCAAGCAAAAGCCAACGCTCTTAGCTCTTCTGCGGATGGTTTGCGATCCGTTGCCACTTCCCACTCTTCTGGAATTTCTTCGACTACATCTTGCTCTTGAACAAGTAAACCGCCTAATACTGAAACCATTTCTGGTTGACTATTCACTTGATTACTAAAGTCTAAGGTCATTAAACGCAGATTTTTTTTGTTGGACAATACGTCAAACGCTTCTTTACTGAAACTTGGTGCAATGATGATTTCCAAGAATAATTTATGCATTTCTTCAGCTGTCGCAAGATCAACCTCACGATTGGCAACTAAAATCCCGCCAAAAATTGATGTTGGATCTGCTTCATAAGCAAATTGATAGGCCTCTGAAATCGTCCGGCCGCTGCCGATACCACATGGATTCATATGTTTCAACGCTACGACTGTCGGCTCGGTGAATTCACGAGCGATGCGAATAGCCGCATCCGCATCTTTGATATTGTTATAAGATAATTCTTTTCCATGTAACTGATGAGCGCTTGCGATTGAATAAGCTGTCGGCAACGCATCTTGATAAAAAGCTGCCGTTTGATGGCTGTTTTCACCATAACGCAATGTTTGCTTCAAATCATAAGTTAGAGTCAACTTTTCTGGCTCAACATCATTCACGCTCTTTGTCAAATAGTCAGCGATCAACGCGTCATAAGCAGCGGTGTGACGAAAAACTTTTGCTGCTAGACGTTTGCGTGTTTCTAAAGAAGTTGCTTGATTGCTTTCCAATTCAGCTAATACCAGCGCATAATCTTTCGGATCAACGACAACCGTTACTGATTGAAAGTTTTTTGAGGCAGAACGCAGCATGCTTGGTCCACCGATATCAATGTTTTCGATCGCATCTGCTTCCGTCACATCTGGTTTAGAAATTGTTTCTTTAAATGGATACAGATTCACACAAACAAAATCAATTGGTTGAATATCATGTGCTTTCATTGCATCCATATGAGTCGTTAAATCTCTTCGGCCCAGCAATCCGCCATGAATTTTAGGATGGAGCGTTTTAACCCGTCCATCCATCATTTCTGGAAAGCCTGTTACTTCATCAATACTCAACGTCGGAATTCCGGCTTCATCCAAAACTTTTTTGGTTCCGCCAGTTGAAATTATCTCGACTCCTGCTTGAACCAATCCTTTAGTAAATTCTACAACTCCGGTTTTATCTGAAACACTAATTAATGCTCTTGTCATGATGACACTCCTTATTCCTGATAATATACCTATATTTGGTCTTCTTACCGTATATAGCCGCCATTATTAAAACTATTTATAGCCGCGTTCATTTTTCATCCGATTTGCATACTTCTGCAAGAACTTCTGGATAGAGCCGATGTTCAACTTGATGAATCTTTCGCTCTAAATCGGCTAGACTATCCTCTTTGGCGACCTGTACTTTGCCTTGAGCAATGATTGGCCCAGTATCTACTCCACTATCAACATAATGAATCGTGACTCCAGTTTCTTCCACACCTGCTTCATAGGCGTCCTTAATTCCGTGCAGACCTGGAAAATCAGGCAACAGTGCTGGATGAATATTGACGATTCGATTTGGAAAGGCCGTTAACAGCTCTTCGCCGATGATTCGCATGTATCCCGCTAGGACAACTAGTTCTACATCATAACGTTTTAATACATCTAACAGCGCAGCCTCGTAGCTTTTTTTATCGGAAAATTCTTTCAGTTCAAAACTTTCACAAGGAATCTCAAACCGCTGGCCTCTCTGAAGTACATAAGCATCATGATGGTCTGAAAATAATAGGACTAATTCGGCTGGAATCTTTTTTTCTTTGACTGCCTGAGCAATCACCTCAAAATTCGACCCATTTCCTGATGCTAAGACGGCTATTCTCATGCCTTAGCTCCTTTAAAAACGATCGCCGAATCTTGTTTGTCAGTAACTTTGCCAATCACATAGGCAGCTTCATTGCGTTCTTTCAAATCGGCCTGTAAATCGGCTAGTTTTTCTGGTGCCACTGCCAATACCATACCGATACCCATATTGAAAATCTCATACATCTCCATTTCAGGAATCTCACCATATTTCGCTAACGCATCAAATATCGGCAAAACGGGCCAAGAACCCAATTCAATCTCGCATGCCAAGTCCTCGGATAACATCCGCGGCAGGTTTTCAACAAATCCGCCGCCGGTCACATGGGCGATACCGTTAACTAATTCTTTTTTGACTAGCGGTAAAACTGACTCAACGTAAATTTTAGTTGGCGTTAAAATTTCATCACTCAATGATTCACTCAATTCTGGAAGTTTTTCATCAATCGCAAAGCTATTAGTTTCAAAGAAAACTTTACGTACTAATGAATAACCATTGGAATGAATTCCCGATGATGGCAATCCAACTAAAACATCTCCAGCTTTGATATTCTCGCCGGTAATCATCTGGCTTTTCTCAGCAATGCCTACAGTAAATCCGGCTAAATCGTAATCATCTTCGCCATACATTCCCGGCATCTCAGCAGTTTCTCCGCCAATCAAAGCCGCCCCCGCTTGTACGCAACCTTCGGCGACACCAGCAACGACTTGTTCCAGACGTGCAGGCACATTTTTACCTGTGGCAATATAATCCAAGAAGTAAAGCGGTTCAGCACCTTGTGCCACGATATCATTTACACACATCGCCACACAATCGATCCCGATTGTATCATGTTTATCAGCTTGGATCGCTACCATCAATTTCGTTCCGACTCCGTCCGTACCAGAAACTAAAACAGGTTCTTTCAGATCAAATTGACTTAAATCAAAGCACCCGCCAAATCCACCGATGGCTCCCATTACGCCTAATCGCTCGGTTCTTTTGACATGCTTCTTGATACGTTCTACTACTTCATAACCAGCTTCAACATCGACACCGGCTCTGGAATATGCATTTCCCACTCGATTCTCTCCTTATTCATTTTTCAAAAAATCGAAAAATAAGTTTTTTTTATTTTGCTTTATACCAGTCAATAACGTTTTTATTGCTAAAATGTTTGTCAAAAATTGATTGCAAAAAAACGAAGCTGGTCTGCTCTTATTATTTCTATCCTTTAAATAAATGACGTTTTTTCTTTTAAGGTTGCTTGATAATGTGCCTCGTAATCATAAAGTGGCGTTGGATAATCACCGTTAAAATAAGCCATACATAATCCTGAATAAGGGGCATCAAAATCTAATCCGATCGCGTCGATCAAACCATCTTCACTTAAGAAGGACAACGAATCTGCACCAATCATTTCGCGAATCTCTTCGATCGAATGATTCGCGGCAATTAGTTCCTTACGCGTTTGAATATCAATCCCATAAAAGCACGGATAACGTAATGGCGGTGAAGCAATGCGTACGTGGACCTCTTTCGCTCCAGCTTCTTTCAAAAGATTAACGATTCGGCGGCTAGTCGTGCCTCGTACGATTGAATCATCGACCATAATGACTCTTTTGCCTTCAACGACTCCCCGAACAGCTGAAAGCTTCATTCGAACACCTTGTTCTCGAAGCTCTTGAGTAGGCTGAATGAATGTCCTGGCTACATATTGATTTTTCACCAAGCCCATTTCATAAGGGATACCAGATTCTTCCGCATAACCGCTGGCCGCAGATAATGAAGAATTTGGCACACCCACAACCATGTCTGCTTCAATCCCGGCCTCTTGCGATAAAATCCGGCCCATATTTTTACGAGCACTATGCACATTGACACCAGCAATATTAGAATCAGGTCGTGCAAAGTAAATATATTCCATTGAACAAATTGCGTGTTGAGTATCTTCAGTGAAACGTTCAACAGTTAAGCCTTCATCATTGATCGTGATAATTTCGCCCGGGTTAACATCCTGGATGAATTTTGCACCCACAACTTCCAAGGCACAAGTTTCAGATGCGACAACGTAAGCGCCATTAACCATCTGCCCAATCGATAACGGACGGAAACCATTTGGATCAAGTGCTGCTACCATTGACTCTTCGGTTAACATTAGGTAGGCAAAACCGCCCTTAACCGTGTCTAAGGCCTCTTTCATTCGTTCGCACAATGACTCTTTTTGACTACGGCGAATTAGATGCATCAAAATCTCTGTATCAGAATTTGAATGGAAGATCGCGCCATCTATTTCCAATTCTTTTCGAAGACTTTTGGCGTTGGTCAGATTTCCATTATGAGCCAAAGCAAAATCCCCATCGTAAAAATTGAATAGGAAAGGCTGAATGTTATCAACACTGCTAGTTCCTGCTGTAGCATAACGGACATGTCCAATTGCTGATTGTCCAGTCAATTGATTCAATTGACGTTCGTCTTTGAAAACTTCGGATAATAAACCCAAACCGCGTGTACTCATCAATTTGCCGCTGTCATTACTGACGATTCCGGCACCTTCTTGTCCACGATGCTGCAAACTATGCAAGCCAAAATAAGTGACGCGAGCAGCATCTGGGTGTCCCCAGATGCCAAAAACGCCACACTCTTCATTTAAACTTCTTACTTCATTAGACATGGAATGGCTTCCTCCCATAATTCTTTCGCTTCACTAGTCGCTACCTTAATTTCCCCATCGTTAGCAGTTACTTTAAGCTCACCTGTATTGGTGACTTCGCCAATCTTCACAGCGTTCTCTCCAGCTAACTTTTCAAAAGCTGCTTGATTTTCTGCTTTAACAGAAAGGACAAAACGAGATTGTGTTTCAGCAAATAGATTTTCTACTGGCATAATAACAGTCACATCAACCCCTAAAAGATTGTTAAAGGCTGCTTCTGCAATCGCAACAGCTAAACCACCCTCGGCACAATCATGGGCACTTGCAACCAAACCAGCCTTGATTGCTAAAAGAACCAACTCTTGATTCGCTTTCTCAACAGATAAATCAAAGTCCATTAATTTTCCTTCGATTAGACCTTTTTGAATTTTTTGAATCTCAGTTCCATTAAAATCGGCTTTCGTTTCACCGATTACATAAATCAAATCACCCGCTTGTTTGAATTCTTGCGTCGTGATATGGGCCAAGTCTTCAATCAAACCTACCATTCCGATCATCGGTGTTGGATAGATTGCCTTACCGTTTGTTTCGTTGTACATAGAAACGTTTCCTGAGATAACTGGTGTGTTCAAAGTACGACATGCTTCTGAAATACCATCAGCAGAAGTCCATAATTCCCAGAACCCTTCTGGTTTTTCAGGCGAGCCGTAGTTTAAACAATCCGTAATCGCTAATGGTTGTCCACCAGAAGCAACAATATTACGAGCTGCTTCGGCAACCGCGATCTGTCCGCCAACTTCAGGATTTAAATAAAGATAACGAGCATTACAGTCAGTTGTCATTGCCAACGCTTTATTTGTTCCACGTACTCGCATCACTGCTGCGTCGCTTCCGGGGCGTACAACAGTGTTTGTCCTAACCTGTGAATCGTACGTTTCATAAATCATTTTCTTCGAAGCAATAGTTGGTTGCTGCAATAGTGATAACAAGGTTTCTGATGCATCGTTCACTTCCGGTTTGAAATCGGCCATGTTCGCAAATTCTTGGATACGAGCAGGTTCTTTCTTCTCATTTTCGTAAACTGGAGCATCCTCAGCTAACGCATCAACTGGCAAATTAGCAACTTCTTTTCCATGATGATATAAACAATACATACCGTCATCCGTTACTTCACCGATCGTGACTGCATCTAATTCATAACGCTTAAACAGTTCGACCACTTCATCTTCGTGGCCTTGTTCCACACAAATCAACATCCGTTCTTGTGATTCGGATAACATCATTTCATACGGTGTCATATTTGTTTCACGCTGCGGCACATCATCAAGATACAGTTTTAGACCTGATCCGGCCTTTGATGCCATCTCAGAACTTGAGGAGACTAAACCAGCAGCCCCCATATCTTGGATACCAACCAAAATATCTGCATGATCTGAAATCAATTCTAAACAAGCTTCCAACAATAATTTTTCCATGAATGGATCGCCGACCTGAACAGCCGAGCGTTGTTGTTCTTCACCCTCCACAAACTCTTCAGAAGCGAACGTAGCACCATGAATTCCATCACGACCCGTCTTAGCTCCCACATACATGATAGAATTGCCAACACCCTTAGCTTGGCCTTTTTGAATATCTTTATGATCCATTAATCCCACACACATGGCATTTACTAATGGATTTCCCTCGTAACAAGGATCAAATGCTACCTCGCCACCAACTGTTGGAATGCCGATACAGTTTCCGTAACCGCTGATTCCAGCGACAATTTCTTCTAATAAGTATTTTGTACGAGGAGTGTTCAACTCACCAAAACGCAAGGAATCCAGCATCGCTATAGGTCGAGCACCCATGCTGAAGATGTCGCGAATGATTCCGCCGACACCTGTTGCTGCGCCTTCATAAGGCTCTACTGCTGAGGGGTGATTATGACTTTCAGCCTTGAAAACAACGGCTTGTCCATCGCCAATATCGACGATTCCCGCACCTTCTCCAGGACCTTGTAAGACTTGTGGTCCATCTGAAGGGAATTTTCTTAAGACTGGTTTTGAATTTTTATAAGAACAATGTTCACTCCACATTACGGAGAAAAGTCCGGTTTCAGTATAATTTGGCAGGCGTCCAAGAATCTCTTCTGAAATTAAGCGATATTCTTCATCGGTCAAACCCCATCCAGCGTATACACGCTGATCTTTGATCTCTTGAGCCGTTGGTTCTAATTTCATCATTAGTTTGCAGTCACCTTTCCAAAATTATTTAATATAGAAGCAAAAAATTTCTTGCCATCGTCTGAGCCAAGCAATTCTTCCATCGCCCGTTCTGGGTGAGGCATCATTCCTAAAACGTTTCCAGCCTTGTTAGTGATACCGGCAATGTTTTCAACACTTCCGTTGATATTCTCACCTTCGTAGGTGAAAACAATTTGGTCATTGGCTTTAAGATCGGCCAGTGTTTCATCATCGCAATAATAATTTCCTTCGCCGTGAGCAACGGGAATTTGAATTACCTCATTTGCTTGATACTCGGAAGTAAATTTTGTTTGGTTATTCACAACTTTAAGCGGGGTAATTTTACTAATAAACTTCAATGAGTCATTCCGGCGTAATGCTCCAGGCAGCAAACCTGCTTCAGTCAGAATCTGAAATCCATTGCAAGTACCGAAAACCGGCTTGCCTTCTTCAGCGAAGCGAATAACTTCTGACATAATATTGGCGAAACGAGCGATCGCACCACAACGCAGATAATCACCATAAGAAAAGCCGCCAGGAAGCAAGACTCCGTCGAAGCCTTCCAAGCTGTCTGCATCATAACGAACGTACTCGCAATCCGCTCCCATGATTTCCTTCATCGCCCAGTACATGTCCAAATCACAATTTGAGCCGGGAAATACAATGACTGCAAATTTCATGTTAAACTTCCTCCGATGTCATAATTTCATAACGATAAGTTTCCATATTAACGTTGGCTAACAACTTGTCACAAACTTCCTCAATCATTTCTTCAACAGGGCGATCACTTTTAGCAACTTTGATTTCGAAATATTTTCCGATTCGAACATCCTCGATCTCATCATAGCCTAGACGATGCACAGCACCTTTCACCGCTTCTCCCTGTGGGTCTAATACAGAATCCTTATACGTTACATAAACTTTCACAAAATACATGCTTATTCTCCTCGCTTTTCTAATCTATTTAGTACTTCTTGATATACCGGAATAATGTCACCTAAGTCTCGACGATAAATATCCTTATCTAAATGTTCATTCGTTTTCTTGTCCCATAATCGACAAGTATCAGGGGAAACCTCATCAGCCAATAAAATAGAACCGTCGTTTTGACGACCAAATTCCAATTTGAAATCAATCAATTTGATCTCCATTGAATCAAATAATTCGATCAGTGCTTGATCGACTTCCAGAGCCATCTGACGTAATTGCGCTATTTCATCTGCTGTAGCAATTTCTAACAACTTGATATGATCTTCTGTAACCATTGGATCATCCAGTTCGTCGTTTTTGTAATAAAACTCAACGATTGGTGATTTCAATGGTGATCCTTCTGGGATAGCCAGTCTTTTTGAAAAACTTCCCGCAGCAACATTTCGAACAACTACTTCTAAAGGGATAATCTCAACTGCTTGAATCAGCTGCTCATTTGCAGAAAGCTGTTTAATATAGTGATTCTTAATTTCTTTACTTTTTAAGTAATCAAAAATTCGTCCAGTGATTTGATTATTAAGTTCGCCTTTACCACTAATTTGATCCTTCTTTGCACCATTCAAAGCAGTCGCTTGATTTAAGTACTCGACCCAAACTATTTCAGGGTCATCCGTTTGAAACAATTGTTTTGCTTTTCCTTCATACAGTAAAGTGCCTTTTTTCACGTCTTAACGCTCCCTTTTGATGAACATTCTAGAAACAAACACCAAAATCGTTCGTTTCTTAATTTCATCTTTAGTGTAACAACAGAAAATAAAATTTTCAATAATATATCGGATATTATAATGAAAGAACACTACTAATGTTCGTGTTTAGAAACTTGTTTGTTCCCTAGTTTCGTTGCAGCAACAAAGACAGCGTTTACATTTTGTGAAAATGGTGCTATATTTAATTCGAATGAAATAGATGGAGGAATGGCTTATGCTAGATGCACCTGCAGCAGCTCAAAAATTTCTTGATTCAATGAAAGATACAGACAAGCAACATTTGTTTAATGCCTTGTTAGGGTTGGACTCTACCCACAGCCTGAATTGCAATACGAGCTTTTATTCTTATCGTAATTTAAAGAAGCTTTTGCATCCAAAACAGTCTCAAGCAATGCAGTCTTTGCATTTTTCCAATCATTCTCAGGAAGAGTTAGTCATTAGACAGCTGAAGGATCACTCATTCTTAAAAAATTCTTATCGAATCGAGATTCTTCTAAATAGACAAACTTATGACTATCGTTTGATAGACTGCTTATTGGAACAACTTCACGAAAGTTGTTTCGCGGATATTTATTCTTATGCATAAAACAAAAAACCTCTTGCCGGCTGGCAAGAGGTTTTTTTTATTTTATACCTACACGTTCAAAAACTTTATCAACATTTTTCAAATGGTAATTATAATCAAACGCGTCGTCTAAATCAGCGGCGGATAAAACGCTCGTGATCTTTTCGTCAGCATCTAATAACGGACGGAATTGCACTTGGTTGTCCCAAGCGTAGGCTGTTTTTGGCTGTACCAAATCATAAGCCTCTTCACGAGTCATTCCTTTATCAATTAATTTCAGCAAAACACGCTGGCTATAGATCAACCCGAATGTCGCTTGCATATTACGCTTCATATTTTCTGGGAAGACCGTCAAGTTCTTAACGATATTTCCAAAACGATAGAGCATGTAATCTACTAAAATAGTTGTATCTGGTGTGATGATCCGTTCAGCGGATGAATGAGAAATATCACGTTCATGCCATAAAGCGACATCTTCAAAAGCAGTAATCAAATGACCGCGTACCACACGAGCCAATCCGGTCATATTTTCAGAACCAATTGGGTTGCGTTTATGAGGCATCGCCGATGAACCCTTTTGTCCTTTTGCAAAAAATTCTTCCACTTCCCGTGTTTCAGATTTTTGAAGTCCGCGAATTTCAGTTGCGAAGCGTTCGATCGACGTTGCGATCAAAGCTAGACTTGAAAAATATTCCGCATGTAAATCTCTAGGTAAAACTTGAGTCGATACTTCTTGTGGACGAATACCTAATTTTTCACAGACAAATTCTTCAACGAATGGCGGGATATTCGCAAATGTTCCAACTGCTCCAGAAATTTTACCAGCTTCCACACCTTTTGCCGCATGTTCAAAACGTTCGATATTGCGTTTCATTTCTGAATACCAGGTTGCTAGCTTCAAACCAAAAGTCGTTGGTTCAGCATGAACACCATGAGTCCGCCCCATCATAACGGTATCTTTGTGTTCTTTGGCCTTTTCACCAATAATCGCTAAGAAATCCTGCAAGTCTTGACGCAAAATATCATTGGCCTGCTTATAAAGATAACCATATGCCGTATCTACTACGTCCGTACTGGTCAACCCGTAATGAACCCACTTGCGCTCTTCGCCCAGTGTCTCAGAAACTGCCCGGGTGAAGGCCACTACATCATGTTTTGTTGATTGTTCAATTTCTAAGATCCGATCAATATCGAATCCCGCATTCGCGCGAATTTTTTCTACATCAGCCTTAGGAATCTCACCTAACTCTGCCCAAGCTTCATCTGCTAAGATTTCTACTTCTAACCATGCTTTATAACGATTTTCATCGCTCCAAATATTTCCCATTTCAGCTCTTGTATATCGAGTTATCATTATGTTCTCCTTTTTTCCTGCTAATGAAAGAATTTTAAAAAGATTTGTTTACGTTCGACGCTTTTTAATCCCACGTCTCAGTTTTCTTGATATCATCTAATGTGCGTTGGATGCTATCCGTTAAAATCGTAATATGGCCCATTTTTCGACCCTTTTTAGGCATCGCTTTACCATAATAGTGGAAATGCCAATCTGGCCACAGATCGATCATTTCATACGTCTTCAACAAATTCTCGCCCAAAACGTTGATCATCACCGCGTTTGATAGTAACCTCGGTTCACTCAAAGGCCAGCCGCAAATTCCGCGAATATGGGCATCAAACTGACTCATCGTGCAAGCTTCAATCGTATAGTGACCGGAATTATGTGGTCGCGGTGCAATTTCATTAACGTAAAGCGCTCCTGCCTTTGTTAAGAAAAATTCTACGCAAAGCGTTCCAACCAAATCTACCCCTTGTGCGATTACTTTGGCGATTCGACTCGCCTCTTTCGCAACAGCAGGCTCAATTCCAGCAGGTGCAATCGTTTCATGAAGAATATTGTTGCGATGGATATTTTCTACTACTGGGAATGTTACATAATCGCCGATGTTGTTTCCCGCTACCTGAACAGACAATTCCTTTTCAAAAGGAATCCATGCTTCTAAAACACATGTCCCTTGACGCAATAGGTTCATCGACGGTGCTAAATCGGCTGTACTTTTCAATACGTATTGTCCGTGTCCGTCATATCCTCCGCGAGTAGTTTTCAACACGCATGGATAACCGATCCCTTCAATGGCATCTTGAATATCCGTAGGACTGATAATCGTCGCATACGGAGCAATCACGATATTATTATTTTCTAAAAAGGACTTCTCCATTAGACGATCTTGACTGATCGCCAAAAGATCAGTACCTTGGGGAACATTTGCGAAATGTTGAATTTGATTAATCGTATCAACATCCACATTTTCAAATTCATAAGTAATCACTTGTGATCTGCGGGCCATTTCTTCCAGAGCCATTTGATCATCGTAATCAGCAACAATATGCCAATCCGAAACTTGCGCCGCCGGACAATCTCCAGTCGGATCGATCACACCTGTGCGAAAACCCATTTCCTTTGCGCTGATAGCCATCATACGGCCTAGTTGTCCTCCGCCTACGATACCAATCGTAGAGCCTGGTTTTAACGATTTAACCAAGTTGTTCACTACTTTCCAATACAGTTTGTGTCATCTGCTGCCGTTTTTCTTCCAATCGGTCAGCTACTTTTTTATCATACATTGAAAGCATCTGAGCCGCAAGTAGTCCTGCGTTAGTTGCACCTGCTTTTCCGATTGCAGTGGTAGCAACAGGTACACCTCCGGGCATTTGTACAATAGATAATAAGGAATCTAGCCCATTTAGTGCCTTGGATTGGACTGGAACACCGATTACCGGCAAAGTCGTTTTCGCCGCTACCATACCCGGTAAATGAGCCGCACCGCCTGCGCCGGCAATAATTACCTTGATTCCACGTCCACGCGCCTTCTCTGCAAAGTCGAACATTAAGTCCGGTGTACGATGAGCAGAGACAACTCGTTTCTCGTATGCAACGCCTACTTCATCGAGGCTCTCGCAAGCATGTTTCATTGTCTCCCAATCGGATGTACTTCCCATAATAACTGCAACTTCTGGATTCATAATTAGCTCCCTTCGTTAGTCAAACTTATTTTAGCAAGTCCCAATAAGTAAGTCAAAACGTAATTCGAATATTAACAGATAATTTTAATCCATCGTTCGTGTTTCATCCGAATAGAAAAAAACGCAGCTTACGCCGCGCCATTTTCTATTTTAGTTTCTCTTTTATACCCGTGAAATAGAAGGTTCAGAATAATAGCAGACAAACTGCTCATAACGATACCGTTGCCCGTAAACATTTGAACTGTTTCCGGCAATTTCGAAAATAGTGTCGGCATTGCATTAAAACCTAGACCAAAACCAATTGAAATCGCAATAATCAATAGATTTTTTTCATCGTTATAGTTTACTTTTGATAGCATCTTCATTCCCTGAACAGCAACCATGCCGAACATTACCAGCATTCCTCCGCCTAAAACCGGTTCAGGAATAATTTGAGCAAGAGCTCCGACCTTTGGGAAAAGCCCCAAGATGATCAAAAAGATCGCTGAAAAGTAAATTGGACGGCGTGTTTTAATTCCAGATAATTGCACCAGCCCAACATTTTGCGAGAAACCAGTATAAGGGAATGTATTAAATAGTCCGCCTAAGATGACAGCTAAACCTTCAGCACGATAGCCTCGTTTTAAATCATCCTCTTTTACCTGTTTACCAACAATATCTCCTAAGGCAAAGTAAACACCAGTAGACTCAACCATACTTACAATAGAAATAATAATCATTAATAGAATAGAAAATGGCTCAAATTTCGGTGTTCCAAAATAAAATGGTTGCGGTACATGGAACATTGGTGCGTGTCCAATCGCCGCTAAATCTACTTGTCCTAAAAGTGCTGCTAAAACTGTTCCGCCGACTAACCCAACTAATACTGCAATCGAACGAACAAATCCACGACCGAATACCTGAATAGCTAAAATCAATAAGATCGTCACGAAAGCCAAGAGCAAATTCGTAGGATCTCCAAAGGTTTTGTTAGCAGCATCGCCGCCGCCCATTTTGGTAATGGCTACCGGAATCAATGTTAAACCAATAGTTGTAATGACTGTTCCTGTAACGATCGGCGGAAATAATTTTTCTACCTTAGAAAAGAAACCTGAGATCAGAACAACAAAAATCCCCGCTGCAATAATGGAACCATAGACTGTTCCAACCCCTTGTGTCTGTCCAATCAAGATTAATGGAGCCACGGCTTGGATCGCACAACCTAAAACAACTGGCAGACCGATTCCGAAGAATTTATTTACCGTCAATTGCAGCAGCGTCGCAACGCCACACATGAAAATATCGATCGATATCAAATACGTCATTTGTGCTTCATTGAATCCCAACCCAGTCCCAATCAAAAGGGGGACTGCTACTGCTCCTGCATACATTGCTAAAAGATGCTGTAAACCTAAAACTGCTGATTTTCCATTTCCTGTTTCGCTTGTCACTCTATGCGTCCTCCTCGATAAACGTTACTTTACCGTCATGTAAGGAAGAAATTCTCGCTAAGGAAACAACTGGGATATCCATGTCCTCGATTAATTGGCGACCATCTTGGAAAGATTTTTCGATCAAAATACCAATTCCGGCAACATTGGCTCCCGCCTGTTGACATAATTCAATTAATCCTTTAGCGGCTTGCCCGTTCGCTAAGAAATCATCGACTAATAAGACATTGTCCTCTGCAGAAAGGAATTTACGAGAAATAGAGATTGTGCTGGTAACTTGTTTAGTAAAGGAATAAACAGAAGCGGTCAATAGTTCTTCATCCATCGTTAAACTCTTAGACTTGCGGGCAAAGATCATCGGCACTTTCAAAGCTTGTGCAGCATAAACAGCCGGCGCGATCCCAGAAGCTTCAATCGTTACTACTTTCGTGATTTTTTTGTCCGCGAAAACTTCCGCTAAACGTTTGCCCATGGCATCCATCAATTCAGGATCAACTTGGTGTGTGATAAACTCATCAACTTTTAAAACACCTTCACCTAAAACGCGGCCATTGTCTTTGATACGATCTGTCAATTCTTTCATTATACTCTTCTCCTTTTTCATTTCTTGTCGTTTTTTGATTACTACAAAAAACGCACCTCATCTGCAAAGCAAAAAAGGTACGTAACCGTACGATTTTTACTTATAGTCTTGCGTTTACGGCACAAGGTAGAAACTGTCAACCATATTATGACGATATATAAGTTCACTGCCAATGAAAATTTTCACTGGAGTTTATGAAATATGAAGATTATTATAGCAGATAGAAATCAGCTGTAAACTAGAATTATTTCAAATGAGAAGATTGATAGTTGAATTAAATGGTTATCTCACTTTCGCCAACAATCCTTTCTATTTATAATAAGAAGAAATACTCCGACAGTAATCTTGACGATTCAAATTAATTGGCAATCCTGGATTGATTTGAGATGATTAGGTATATGGAAACAATCAGATAAGGAGGAGCTTCAATTGCTTGATTTTTATTCTATTTCAGGTGAAGGTATAAAAAAAGAGACTCGCAAAGGAAATTGGTTAGCTGTTTCTAATCCAACTGAAGACGAAAAGGAGCAATTACATAATGACTATGACCTGCCAAAAAAATTCTTTTCATTAGGCGAGAACTATTCAAATGTTTCTTTTTTTAAAAAATACCAAACGGAAGATAAAGACCCCATTTGTCTGATGCTCTTTATCAATATTGAATCAATTGATGAACCAGAATTACTCTCTTCCACCGTAACGATTTTTTTAACTTCAGAGGTTTTGATCACGGTAAGTGAATCGCCACTTATTGATGAAGTGCTAGAAAATTATAAATCCGATATTACTACAAAAGCCGGACTGATCCTGCATACACTGCAAGTGATCAACAGTCATTATCTTGCCTTTCTACGGAAGCAGCGTGAAACAATTGAAGAAATCAGTCAAGGAACCTCGAACGGTTCGAACAAAACTATTCTGGAAAAAACGACTCACACAGAGAAGAATCTAGTTTATATTGATAATCTCTTAAAAGAACAGCGTAAAACAATCAATCATCTTTTAGAGTCAAGTCTCGTTTCTTCTGATAGGGATTTGGCGATTGAGATCGAACTTCAAACCAAACAGGCAACCACTTCTGTTCAGATCTATCGAGAGATGCTCGGCTCGATCAGCGGGCTAATTAATAGCATGATGGATAATCGTCTAAATCAATTAATGAAGTTTTTAAATACAGCCTCTCTGCTCCTCGCTTTACCGACATTGATTTTCAGTCTATGGGGAATCAACACAGGTGGTTTATTGTGGCGCGATTCTGAAATTGGCTCAATTATGGTCGTACTGCTGGCTTTACTCATTTCCATTGTGAGTGGCGTTTATCTCTTCAAAAAAGATTACGATGCATAAAAAAGAAGCAACGGCATTTTTAGGCCGTTGCTTCTTTTCTTTTAGATTATTTTAGTTCGTTGGCTACTGAGAAGTGGCCAATAACATCAGTGATACGGTTCAAGTCAACGTTACCGCCGGATACGACAGCAACAACTTTTTTACCTTTCACATATTTATCCACTTTACCAGCAAGAATAGCTGCTGTAGCTAATGCGCCAGCGCCTTCAACAACGATTTTTGTCCGTTGGATTAAATCTTTCATAGCAACTTCGATTTCTTGTTCAGATACAGTAACCATATCGTCAACTAGAGCCTCAACTACTTCGAAAGTAAGATCTCCCGGAAATTCTACCGCACAACCGTCAGCAATTGTTGGAGCCACTTTATAGCCCACTTTTTTGCCTTCGCGGAATGAAGCAGTCATACCATGGATATTATCCGCTTGAACACCAATGATATTGATGTTTGGATTGAATGTTTTCATTGCGACTGCAATACCAGAAATCAGTCCGCCACCGCCGACAGGAACGATTACAGTATCGACATCCCAGATAGAATCTAGAATTTCAAGACCAATCGTGCCTTGTCCAGCCATTACAGATTCGTCATCGTAAGGAGGAATGTAAGTCACGCCAGTTTCTTCAACGATTTTTTCGCAGTAAGCTTTCGCTTCATCAAAACCAGAACCATGAAGAATAACTTTTGAACCATATCCTTCAGTTGCTTCAACTTTCGCTTTTGGTGCAGTTTCAGGCATTACGATCGTGCTTTCGATACCTAATAATTTAGATGTCAAAGCCACACCTTGTGCATGATTACCGGCTGAAACGGCGATAACACCTTTATCTTTTTCCGCTTGTGTTAAATGGGCGATTTTGTTGAACGCTCCACGGAATTTGAATGAACCAGTTAATTGCATATTTTCCAATTTCAAGAATACTTGACCGCCAGTTTTTGCGGTTAAGAACATTGATTGAATTAAAGGGGTCACACGACCATATTGTTTTACAACATTTTTAGCTTCATGAATGTCTTCAATAGATACAGGCAATTTTGTCATTGTATCAGTCATTACAGAACATCTCCTACCTCAGTATAAGTAACATCGATTGAATCTGCTAAAGCTTTAGAAACGACTTTACCATTGTATACGCTCAAACCTGATACTAATGAATCATCAGATTTCAATGCTTCTTCTAATCCTTTCACGCTAACTTCTTTAAGGAATGAAATATTTCCTTTAGCTAGAGCGATTGTAGCTGTTCTTGGTGTAGCACCAGGCATATTAGGAACAGCATAGTGAATTACGCCATGTTTAGTAAATACAGGATCCGCATGGTTCGTTGGTTTGTCGATTGTTTCAACAGTACCACCTTGGTCGATCGCAATATCAACGATCACAGAACCTGGTTTCATTGATTCAACCATGTACTCTTTAACTAATTTTGGTGGCTTAGCCCCTGGAATCAAGATAGTTGAAATAAACACATCTGCTTCTTTGATTTTATCTTCTAAGTTTTCAGTATTTGAAACGATTACATCAACGTTATGGTCTTTGTAACGATCTTGCAATTGTTTGATACGTTTTTCGTTCACTTCAAGGATGATTACGTGGCAACCGATACCAACAGCCATATCTGCAGCATTTTCAGCAGCATTCCCGCCGCCTAAGATAACGATTGTTCCAGCTTCAACGCCTTCGATTCCTGGAAGCAAGATTCCTTCGCCGCCGTGTTGTTTTTCTAAGTAATATTGACCTAAGTTAACTGCACGACGTCCAGCAATCGCACTCATAGGTTTCAATAATTCTAAAACACCATTGATCGAAATGTTTTCACCAGATAAAGCAGTAACGCCAACTTCCATCATTTTTTCAACACAAGCTTTATTCGCTGCTAAGTGTAAGAAGCCCCAAATAATTTGACCCTTTTTAAAATAGTGGTATTCACTTTCCATTGGTTCTTTAACTTTTACGATTAGATCAGCAGTCCATGCTGTATCTGTATCTACAATCTTACCGCCTGCTTCAACATATTGTTCATTAGTAAAACCTGAACCTGCACCAGCATTATCGTCAACTAGTACTTCATTTCCTGCTTCAACTAAAATTTTTACGTTCTCAGGTGTCATGCCTACACGTGCCTCACCTTGTTTTGGATCTTTAATTACGCCAATTTTCACGGTAAATCACTCCTATAGATTTATTATCGAAGTTCTTTAACTTCGGAACAAGTTTAATATATCACAATGCCTTTTTTAAGCAACGATCATGCCTCAAGTGTTATTGATATCTCATTCTTTCAAACAACACCTTAATTTAACCAAAAAAAAATATCTGAAAACACTGTTATAACAGCGTTTTCAAATAAGAATGTTTTCATTTTAGTTTTTATTATTCTCTTCAAAAAGTTCTTTTAATAAAAATAGGTGCAAACGTTACCACGTTTTTGTGTGAATATTCTCATTTGAAATCGGCTCAACTTTGTTATTTGAAATGAAAACAAAAAAGCTGAGGAATTATTCCTCAGCTTTTGTTTGGCAGTCCGGACATAAGCCATATACCTCTAAACGGTGTTTGTTGATTTGATACCCAGTCAGTTTACTCGAAGCCATCTCCACATCTTCTAATCCAGGATAGAAAAAGTCAACGATTTTTCCGCACTCTGTACAAATTGCATGATAATGCTGCTTATTCGTGAAATCAAAACGACTTGCTGCATCTCCATAGTTCATTTCTTGAACAATGCCGATCTCAACGAATTTTCTCAAGTTATTGTACACTGTCGCCACACTCATGTTTGGGAAGCGGCTTTCTAGTGAACGAAAAATCTCATCAGCGGTTGGATGATTACGATACTGGATCAAATACTCTAAAATGGCATAACGTTGTGGCGTGATTCGGACTCCACCGGCCTTTAATTCTTTGACCGCTTGATCAACTGCCTCATTTACCATATAAGCCCCTCCTGTTTGTATTCTCTATTAAAATGATACTATTATCTGAGGGGAAATACTAGTTGGATTCAAAAATTAATGTTTTTCATAAACTTATTGGTTAAATTGAAATAATTCGGTAGATAAGTAGCGTTCACCATTATCTGGCAATAAAACCAATACTTTTTGATCAGGATTCATTTTTTTCGCCACTTCTATTGCTGCGAACAACGCAGCCCCAGAAGATATCCCTACTAGAATCCCTTCTTTTTTCGCAATTTCACGTGCAGTTTCCATTGCGTCACTACCACTTACAGCTAAAACTTCATCATAAATGTTAGTATTTAAAATACTTGGAACAAAGCCCGCACCGATACCTTGGATTTTATGAGGCCCAGGTTGACCACCTTCTAAGACAGGAGATTCCTCTGGTTCCACCGCATAAATCTTAATATCTGAATACATGCGCTTCAGTTCATTCCCTACACCGGTTATAGTACCGCCTGTACCCACACCAGCCACAAAAGCATCTAAGCCATTTTTCTCAAAGGCGTTAACAATTTCTTTCGCAGTTGTTTCTTCATGAACTTTTGGGTTTGCCGGGTTATCAAATTGTTCTGGAACAAATCCATTATTTTCCTTCGCCAATTCGTTTGCTTTGGCGATTGCACCTTTCATACCATCAGGTCCAGGAGTTAATACTAGGTTCGCTCCATAAGCTTGCATCAATTTGCGACGTTCAATACTCATTGTCTCAGGCATTACTAAAGTTACAGGATAGCCTTTTGCTGCACCCACCATCGCTAAACCAATTCCGGTATTCCCAGATGTTGGTTCAATAATAGTCATCCCTGATTTCAATTTGCCGCTCTTTTCTGCATCTTCAATCATTCTCAATGCAATACGATCTTTCACGCTGCCGCCAGGATTAAAGGATTCGACCTTCACGTAAATCTGTGCCATATCCTCAGTTGTCATACGCCCTAATTTCACGATAGGTGTTTCACCGATAGTATCAAGAATTGAATTATAGATTTTTGTCATTTTTCCTCGCTCCATTCCTTACCTTATGTAAGTTATATTAACGAATAATGAGAAAAGATGCGAGAATTTCGACTTTTAATCCACTTTAAACCATTTAACTTAATAATTCAGGACTCTTTTAAAAAAAGAACTGACTCATTACAAGAATCCTACTTTACTAAGGAGTTAAATTCAAGGGGAAATTGATAAAAATTGAGCGGACAAAAAGATGGAGCAATTTGCTCCATCTTTAGAAGGTTAAATAACGATTGTATCTCCAGGCATGATGGTTGAATCAGAACTCCAACCATTGTCTGCCAACAGTTGATCCACACTGATGCCAAATTTTTCAGCGATTCCCCAAATTGAGTCCCCTGATTGGACAGTGTATGATTGTCCGCTTGCTTGAGACGATGAAGCTGTTTGAACAGCCTGCTGTGTACTTTGAGTTGATTCAGCTTGTTGGCTTTGTTCTGTTGACTGAACAGCTGTACCCGCTCCTGGTGTATCAAAACGAGTCAAATTATACGATTGAATCAAAGAAATCAATTTGCTGGCATAACTTGGATCTGTCGCATAACGTCCCGTTAAATAAACTGCTGCATCCTGATAACTATTGGTATGACTTTTTCTTGCTCCGGCATAATAAGAGCCTGTCAATAGGTTTGCATGGGCTTGGAAAGATTCTGAATAACTGCTGTAAACGGCAAATGGTTCATTCATCGTTACCCATTGACCATCTAGATACTCTTGCGTACTCATCGTTACGGAAGGTCCGCCGTTATATTCCTTCACACCGAATAAATTATAATACGGTGCACTAGACAATTGAGAAGACCCAAAACCGGTTTCAACTAATGCTTGGGCAACCATGATCGATGCATAAAGGTCATTTGACGAAGAAACCTGCATCGCTGAGGCACCTAATTGTTCAATAAATGCGGATTGATTTTGCGTTTGGCTAGTTTCAGCTGCATTTGCCTTAACGGTATTCATAGCTAAAACACCTGGTGAAAGAATCATTGCTGTTCCTAATAAGGGCACTGTTCTTTTCGCCGCTTTGATCCGCTTTTCCTTCTGCTGTGTTCTTATATAATTGTATTTTTCGGTACGAGTCTTAAACTGGTTCATTATATACCTCCAAGAAACCTTTACAAAGCTCTTCATTTTTAATTACTTTAAAAGTATAATCCAAGAACAATTAACAAACAATTTAAATACTACAAATTCACTAATTTGTCATTACTTCGTAATATGTGTAATGAAAAAGTTGTTATGTTTCTGTTTCGAAACACTTGATTTTTTTCATTCCAATTAATCAAGTATTAATTTCACGAAAAAAAAGCAAAGCAGCATTGAAAAAATACTGTTTTGCTTTTCAGTTTAAAGTTCCATTTTTTGTTTACATTTTTCTTTAATCATCTATCGGTTGATTTTGAAAAACTAATTGATCATCAAGCAGTTCAATTGAAACCTTAGTCTTTGGTAATACACGTCCAGCGATAATTTCTTTCGCCAGCGGTGTTTCCACTTCACGCGTAATAAAACGTTTTAGTGGTCGTGCACCATATTGCGGTTCATAAGCCTTTTCAGCAATCCAACTTTTAGCGTCTTCTGTAATATCTAATTGAATTTCTTGTTCTTCCAAACGATGTGACAAATGCTGCACGATTTTCTTAACAATACTCTTCACATCTTCTAAGCTTAGAGGTGTAAATAAGATTGTATCATCGATTCGGTTTAAGAATTCTGGTTTGAAATGACCCTTCAGCATATTTAGAACTTGTTCTTCAGTCGCTTCAGGAATATTTCCATCAGCAGTCACACCATCTAACAAAACTTGGGACCCAATGTTGCTCGTCATAATCAATACCGTATTTTTGAAGTCGACTAACCGTCCCTTAGAATCCGTTAAACGTCCGTCATCTAATACTTGCAATAAAATATTAAAGACATCCGGATGTGCTTTTTCAATTTCATCAAGCAAAATAATCGTATATGGATTTCGCCGAACGGCTTCTGTCAATTGTCCGCCTTCTTCATAACCGACGTAACCTGGAGGTGCTCCAACAAGCCGTGACACAGAATGTTTCTCCATGTATTCACTCATATCGATCCGTACCATGTGATCTTCCGAATCAAACAAATTTTCGGCTAACGCTTTTGCAAGCTCTGTTTTACCAACACCGGTTGGTCCTAAGAATAGGAATGAACCCAGCGGACGATTAGGGTCTTGTAATCCAGCACGTGATCGTAGAACAGCATCACTCACTGCATTGACTGCCTCATCCTGCCCAATCACACGTTTATGGAGCGTGCTGTTCAGACTTAATAATTTTTCTCGTTCACCCTCCACTAATTTGGTTACAGGAATTCCCGTTAATCGACCGACTACTTGGGCAATTTCATTTTCGGTAACCGATTCTTGAACCATTTTAATGTCATTTTTCTTATTCTTTTCTTCTAAATCAGCTAATTCTTTTTCTAAGTTTGGAATCGTTCCATGACGAAGAACAGCGGCACGCTCCAAGTCATAGTTATTTTCGGCATCCTCTAATTCATGTTTGGCTTGATCGATCTCAGCCCGTTTATTAGAAACGACGTTCACTTCTTCTTTTTCTGTTTCCCACTGCAACTTCATTGCATTGGTTTCTTCACGAAGATCAGCCAGTTCTTCTTGCAGATTTTCTAAACGTTTTTTACTAGCATCGTCGCTTTCTTTTTTCAAAGCAGCTTCTTCGATCTCTAATTGCATCAAACGTCGAGTAACTTGATCAAGTTCAGTCGGCATAGAATTCATTTCTACCCGAATACTGGCACTGGCTTCATCGACCAAATCTATTGCTTTATCAGGCAGGAAACGATCCGTAATATAACGATCCGATAATGTAGCCGCTGCGACTAATGCATTATCATGAATATTTACACCATGATGAATTTCAAAACGTTCTTTTAAACCGCGCAAAATACTGATCGTATCTTCCACTGTTGGCTCTTTGACTAAAACTTTTTGGAACCGACGTTCTAACGCTTTGTCTTTTTCCATGTATTGGCGATACTCATCTAATGTTGTCGCGCCAATCAAGTGTAATTCACCACGAGCCAGCATGGGTTTTAAAATATTTCCGGCATCCATACTGCCTTCAGTTTTCCCAGCTCCGACAATGTTATGAATTTCATCAATAAAGAGTAAGATTCGCCCATCTGATTTTTTTACTTCTTTTAAAACAGCTTTTAAACGTTCTTCAAACTCGCCGCGGAATTTTGCTCCTGCGATCAACGAACCCATATCCAAAGAAAAGACCGTCTTATCTTTTAAGTTTTCCGGCACATCCTTGCGAACGATTCGTTGGGCCAAACCTTCAACAATTGCTGTTTTACCAACACCAGGTTCTCCGATTAAGACCGGATTATTCTTAGTCTTGCGTGAAAGAATCCGAATAACATCTCGAATTTCTTCATCGCGACCGATAATTGGGTCCTGTTTTCCATTTTTGACTTGTTGAACTAAATCAACACCATACTTTTCTAATGCTTTATACGTCTCTTCTTGATTTTGCGAAGTCACTCGATCCCCTCCTCGCATGTCCTCGATATTTTTTTGTACTTCTTTTTCATTTAATCCCTGTTGAATCAAATATTTCGTTAAAGGATAATTCTTTAGTTTCATTAACGCTAAAATGACGATTTCCGTTGATAGAAAATCATCTTGAAATTTCTCACGTAATTTATCTGCCTCACTCAATAAATTAAATAGATTTTGACTGAGATTTTGACCATACTGAACATTGCCGCCGCTAACTGTTGGATACTCATCTAAAACCTTATCCACTTCACGCTCAAACTGATCAACATCAATCCCTGCATCCGTGTAGAAATTCCGGCCAAAATGATTCGGCTGCAGAAAAATCTTCCATACATGAACGATATCAATCTCTTGATGGTGTCTCGTTACCGCAATTTGCTGTGCTTCAGCAATCGTTTCTTGTAAAGTTGTCGTCATCTTTTCGATATTCATAGACATACCTCCGACATTATTAATAGTTTACACATATTAGTATATAACCTTGGTCAGTAAAGGTCAAACATTAAACTCGATAAACTCAAAGTTTATTATTATGAAGAAAAACAAAACAATGCTACAATTCTTTCATTACTAGAAAGAGAGTGATTCAATGATTTCTCGCGTGATTGGATTCGAAAAGGGGTTTCGACTATCTGACGGAAACCATTTTGAAACATATGAAATGATGCTTCCTAAATTGAACAAATTTGATCTTGTCGTAAAAAATTTAGCCTCCTCGATCAACCCAGTAGATACAAAATTAAGACAAAGTGGTAAAGGTACTTCTCAACCGCATGTCTTAGGTTTTGACAGCGTTGGCATCGTGACCCATCTAGGCAGCGATGTTAAAAATATAGAGATTGGCGACCGTGTCCTTTTTGCCGGAACGACTAAAAGATTCGGCAGCTATAGCGAGAGTCAAGTAGTTGATTCTCGGATCGTCGCAAAATTATCAAGCGGAATTCCGACAGATGAAGCGGCAGCAATGCCTTTAACGTTTATCACCGCCTACGAAATGCTGTTCGAAAAAATGGGCTTGTTTCCTAAAGAAAACCAAAATAATGGTACGATTTTAATCATCAATGGTGCCGGCGGTGTTGGTTCAGTTGCAACTCAATTGGCAAAGTGGGCTGGTCTAACAGTCATTGCCACAGCTTCTCGCAAAGAGAGCAAAGAATGGTCAAAACGAATGGGTGCCGATCATATTATTGATCATCATAAAGATTTGACCAAACAATTAAAGAAAATCGGTTATTCTTCTCTTCCTTACATTTTGATTCTGCATTCTACCGATCGTTATTTTGAAGAAATGAGTGAATTGCTCGAGCCCTTCGGCCATCTCGGCTCGATCGTCGAATCAAACAAAGATGTAGATCTGGCAAAATTAAAAAATAAATCCGGCAGTTTTGATTGGGAATATATGTTTGCAAAAACAGATTATGATTTTAATATAGCTTCACAAGGCAAAATTTTAGAACTGTTAGTACAGTTAATGCAAGAGCAAAAAATTCAAAGCACACTGACTAAAATTATTCCTGGTTTCTCGCCTGAAGTTTTTTATCAGGCTCATCAATTAGTCGAAGAGGATAAAATGATCGGAAAACTGGTTGTACATTACTAATAAAAAAAGGAAGCTAACGATTTCAGTCGTTAACTTCCTTTTTTGCTTCTTTGATTTCATGATTGATTTGACGCTGCTTATTGAATAAGACATAGATCATTCCGATCAGAAATGGCAATAAATAAGTCGCATAGCGATAAAGCAGTAATGAAGATACCGCATCAACCTTTCCAACAACATTTCGGAATAATAGAACATAAACGAATTCAAAACCGCCGATCCCGCCTGGTGCGGGTAAGACTCCACCTAGAATTACTGTGAAGCTGATCAACGCAACGGTTAACCAGATATCGATATCTGGATAATCCTTCACTAAAATGAAGAAAGGCAATGAATACCAAACGACCAATTTTGCCATATTCGAACAAAATACCCGAATGACTGCATTTCGATCACGAATAAACGTTTTGATCGCCCCTCGTAAAGAATACACTTGATTATTCAACTGATCAACAATATCACGCAGCTTTTGCCGCTTAAATAGTCGGTTGCATATGATCACAAACAAAACTTGCGCATTAATATTTAAGCTCAGAACCAATAAACTTGATATAATCAGCAAGGTTACGAGAACCCCCGCCAGCACCAGAAAAATACCATTGGCGATGTGCGCCTGAATTGCACTGCTTTTTATCACCAGAAAAACTAACGCCCAAACCATCAAAGCTATCTTATAAGTAATCATCCGCAAGGCACTGGTTCCTGTCGCCTCGGAATATGTCAGTTCCTTTTTATGATAATAAATGACTTCAGATACGATCGAGCCAGTCCCGAAAGTGATCACCCGATAAAACGTTGCATAGGCCGATGCAAAAAAACCGTCACGAACAGTAAATTGGGGATTGAATTCCCCAGCGATATTTTTGATCGTATACCCTTCAATCACCTGACTAACTAGCCCGAGAGCGGTAACCCCCAATAACACTGGCAAAGAAGTTCGACCCAGTTCAGTAAAAATATCACCTAACGAGTCTCGGATAACAAAAATAATTATCCCAATCATCACTGTGAACAAAAGAATATTTAGAATCAATTTACGATTGATTGATAATTTCATTTTTTAGCCTCATTTTTTTCTTTATTGCTCTAGCCTACCACATGCCAAAGAGCAAAAAAAGAAAAAGCTTCAAGTTTCCTCAAAGCTTTTTCAGAAAAAATCATTTTGCGTTGTTTTCAATAATCTTCACGATCACATCGACCGCTTTTTCCATTGTTTGTAGAGAAACAAACTCAAAACGTCCATGCATATTTTCCGCACCAGCAAAAATATTTGGTGTAGGAATACCCATGAATGAAATCTTAGAACCGTCAGTCCCGCCGCGAATTGGTTCGATAATTGGTTTAACATCAACCTCTTCCATCGCACCTTTTGCAAGATCGATAACGCTCATATCTTTTTCGATGATTTCACCCATATTATAATATTGATCATACATGTTGATTTCTACACGTTCTTGATCAAACTGACTATTCATTTTTGCTTGAATGTCTGTAATCATTTGTTTGCGTGATTCAAACTTATCGCGATCATGATCGCGAATAATGTAGGTCATTTTTGCTTCTTCTACATTACCGTCTAAGGCTAACAAATGGAAGAACCCTTCGCGTCCATCTGTTTTTTCTGGACGTTCAGATTCTGGTAATTGATTATGGAAATCAATCGCCATTTGCAACGCATTAATCATTGTATTTTTAGCTGTACCCGGATGAACATTTTTACCATGCATAGTGATCTCAGCTTGAGCCGCACTAAATGTTTCATATTGTAATTCACCGATTGGTCCGCCGTCCATTGTGTATGCGAAATCTGTATTGAATTGTTTCACATCAAATTTATCCGCACCAATACCGATTTCTTCGTCAGGACCAAACCCAACACGAACTTCGCCATGTTTGATTTCTGGATGATTAATCAAATATTCCATCGCTGTCATGATTTCGGCAATCCCAGATTTATCATCAGAACCAAGCAAGGTAGAACCGTCAGTCGTAATCAATGTTTGACCCGTATAATTTTTTAGGTTAGGAAAATCTTTTGTATTTAATGTATATTTTCCATCAGCATCCAATTTGATGGTTGATTCGCCATCATAATTTTCAACGATTTGAGGGTTAACGCCGTCAGCATTAAAATCTGCTGTATCCATGTGAGAGATAAATCCGATAGTCCGCGCTTCTTTGTCAATGTTGCTTGGCAAAGATGCAATCACATAGCCATTTTTTTCATTGTAAGTAACGTCCTTCATGCCGATTTCTTCTAATTCTTTCATCAGCTCATGAGCAAAGGCTACCTGTGTTTGAGTTGTAGGTGTTGTGGTGCTTGTCGCATCAGAACGAGTTTCTGTCTTAACATAGTGTAAAAAACGCGGTAATAAATTTTCGTACATCTTACTCTCTCCTTTAATGCTATTTATTTAAATGAAAAAGGATTGGTGGAAGTCTCAGATACAAAGAAATCAACTTTCCACCCTTCTTCATTTTTCCATTGTTCAAATAGAGCCACCATTTTTTCTTTACATAATGACTCAATGTAATGCCCCGGATCAATGACTAACATCCCCGTCTCTTGCATATCATGAGCGGTATGATAATAAACATCTCCGGTAATATAAACGTCCGCATTCGCTGCTAAAGCATCACGATAAAATTTCTCTCCGCTTCCGCCGCAGATTGCTACACGTTTAATACTTTTCTTTGAGTCGTGCGGATAAACCACACGTAAACCTTCTAAAGCAAGAACCTTTTTTACTTTTGCGATAAAGTCTTCTGTCGGCATCGCTTCCTTCAACTCGCCAACTCGACCGATTCCGAAGTTTTCTGCTAAATTATCCAGGTGATAAATATCGTAAGCTGGCTCCTCATAAGGATGTGCAGCTAACATTGCTGCGACTATGTCAGTTTGCTTCGTTTCAGGAAAAATCACTTCGATTTTACTTTCTTGAACCTGCTCAGGGACATTTGACGAACCAATTGTTGGATTCGCTTCTTCATTCGGTGTGAAACGTCCAGTTCCATTTACAGTAAAAGATGTCGCTTGATAATTTCCTTGCTCGCCTGCACCAGCTTTAGCCAATGCTTCACGCATTTTTTTAGCATCCGTTTGTGGGACATAGACCGCTAACTTTTTCATTTTCACAGTATGCGTATGGATCAAGTAACTTGTATCAACCACTTCTAACATTTCACAGAACCAATCATTCAGTCCATTATGAATAATATCCATGTTTGTATGAGCCGCATAGACTGCAATGTCATTTTTGATCAGATCAGCATACATTTTCGTCTGCACATCATCCGTAGTTAGACGAGAAAACGGACGAAAAATCGGTGGGTGCTTAACGATCAATAAATCGATCTTCTTTTCAATCGCCTCTTCCACGACAGCAGGTCGAACATCTAGACTCATCATAATTCGATCGACTTCTTTGTTCAACGTACCGATATGCAAGCCGACTGGATCGCCTTCTTCAGCCAACCACTCAGGACAATACTGATTAAAGCGTTGGATAAACTTACTTCCCTGCATCTGCAAGTACCTCCTTGATCCATTCGATTTCTTGAGCAACTTCTCGAATTTTTTCTGCAACGTCTTGATCACTTTGGTGTAAACTAGCTAGAATTCTTTCGCTCTTAACAAGTTTATGCTGCCACTTTTCTTGAAAGACAGGATTTCTTTCCTCAAGCAGTATCGGACCAAAAAAAAGTTCCCTTGCTGAATAACTAGGAATCACCGGAATTTTTTCAGCAACAATGATTTCGTACACCTTATTGTTCTCTTCAATGATCGCTTCATTAGTGATCGTGTAGTTCTCATTGACTAACCATTGTCGAAGCTGTCTTTCGCCGACATTCGGCTGTAAAATCAATCGTTCTTTTCCAGAAAGACGATTTTTTTCTTTACCTCGCTGTAAAATATCGCGGATCAACACCCCGCCCATTCCGCAGATGGTAATCGCAGAAATTTCATCGCTTAACTCAACCGCTTCTAGTCCATCCGCCAAACGTACATCAATTTTGTTATCTAAACCATTTTTAGCAACTTGCTTTTTGGCAGATTCATAAGGACCAGATATAACTTCACCAGCGATACCATAAGCTATTTCTTTTTGCAGCATTAAAGCAACCGGCAGATACGCATGATCAGAACCGATATCTGCTAACCGTGCATCCTTTGGTACGAATTCCGCCGCTTTTTGCAAACGGATTGATAAATCCTTGGCATTCATCTCTTCACATCCTAAAAATTATTATAACACTCCTTAAAAAAAGCGCCCTTAAAAAAGTGCTAAATGATAGCGCTTTTTAATAGGGCGTTTGCCTTTTTCTAAGAAAATTTTCCTTTTTTATCCGTTACGGCGATTTTCACCAATCACCCAAATTTCTTTACTTAAATAACGGACACGTTCCATGATTCTTTTAGCCTTCAATGGTTCTTCGTCACCACGTTGGGTAACAGATAAATGTTTTTCCAATTGATCCATGTTGAAGTTTGAAGAAAAGAATGTCGGTAACTGTTCCTGCATCCGATGCTGCAAGATTACCCCTAAAACTTCATCACGAATCCAAGCACTCATAGAATCCGCTCCAATATCATCGATCATCAAAATCGGCGCACGTTTTACCCCGTCCAGCTTAGGCCCCACTTTATCATTAGAAATAGCTTGTTTCATTTCACCAGCAAAAGTAGGAAAATGTAAGAGTGTCGTCTCAAATCCCTTAACAGCCAATTCATGTGCCACGGCTCCAAGTAAATAGGTCTTTCCTACCCCAAAATCCCCAACTAAGAACAGAGCTTTATGAAACATTTTAGGGTTCGCCTCGTATTGATTGATAAAATCTAAAGAAGCTTCCAACGCTTCACTACGTCCAGAGGTCACTTCGAACGTTCGAATAGAAGCCTTTCGAATATCCTTTGGCATATCCAACGAGTTTACTCTATTGCGAACCTCTTCTTCACGTTTCACACGTAGCAGCTCATCAGTTGGAACATACGTCACATCAATAAAATGAAAATTTAGACTTAACTGCGGTTCATAACCTGGTGCAATCATACTCGGGTCTGATGCCAAGTATTTTTTCTTTTCTTGAACAAACTCGTACAACTTAGCAAAAGACTTCTCAATGTCTTCTTGAGTCAGCTTTTCTTTGTGTTCCTCAATAAATTGGCGAACATCTGAGTCGGCCAAAATCTCTTCCATCATTTGGCGGTAACGACCATCGACTCCACGACTTTTAATGATGCGATTCAATTCTTTTCCTACATCTTCCATTAATCGTCACCTTCTTTATTTAAATATTCCGCTAACTTGCGGTTCAATTCAGCTTCTTTTTCAGGTGTTAATTTCGTCTCTTTCGGCGGTTGCTTGATATGCTCAGGCAGAGCCTCTTTGCGACCCGTCCCACGTTTTTGATATGCTGGGCGGCTTGCTTGCGGTTTACGAACCAGCTTTTGATTATTTTCTCGTACATGAGTGATCGCTGCTTCTGGCGTAGTAATCTTCTTTTGGGCCCAATCGTTGGCGATCGCATTCAAATAATTAGCATTGATCACTGCCTGATTTTGAATTACCAAAATATAATTAATGATAATATTGATCACACTCTTCGGCAATAAATTGCGTCCGATCAACTCTTCTAACAATCGAACCTCAGTATTCGTCTCGAAACCGCCCTTTTCACGTTTGATTGCCCGTAGAAATGTAACCGGCGCAATTTTTTTACTTTGAGCAATAATCTCTGATTCTTGTGGCGAAAAGCTACCTGTCTCTACAGCCTTTTCTGTTACAGGTTCTTTAGGTGCAGCTGAAACTTTCGGTCGTTTTTCTTTATTTATCAACTGTCGCAAATAATTAAAGTTCAAACCAGTCTTTTCTCCAGCCGCGGCCTTAGCAACAAACTCAGCCAAGTCTAACTCATTTACTCCATACAATGTTTGAAACGTTTGAAGTTTTTCCCGTTCTTCAGCACCCAGAATCAGATTGAATCGTTTCAACTGCTGACTAAATAAGGTCCAATCAAAATCGGTATTATCTGAAAAACTCGCTTGCGTCTGTTCCAATACTTCCGTTTGGCTAGCGAAAGCTTTATCATCCAATCGATAAACTTCACGAAAGCGTTTCGTAATATTTTTAACTTGCCCTTTATCAAAAAGTTGAGGTTTAAAACGCTCTACTAAACGTTCATAACGCCTTCTTCCAACTTTATCCATTAATAAATAAGACATCAATGGGTCTTGGAAAAATTTTTCCGGAACTACCGGTGAACGTAATTGATAGATCAAACTCATTCCGATCTCATCGTCCGTCTGCTGGTAAGTTTCTAATAGACCGATACCCTCAAGGTGTTCTCGCGCCTTGACTAAATGCATCAATCCAATGTCAATCGCCGCTAATAGATCCGTGTGCATCAAACTAGGACTTTTCCCCTCCAGTGTGACGTCACTAATCAGAGTCAGATATAAACTCGCAGCGTGGCTTCCGATGATCGGCTGGTATAAGTAAAGCAAAGCGTCTTGCTTGCTTTGATCAAGTTGTGGCTCACCATAGACCGTATAAAAGGTGCTGGGTTTTAGTTCTTCTGCCACCAAAAAGCCCCCTACTCTTCATCCGCTGACTTAGCTTTGTCAACGATCTCCTGTAATTCCTTTAGAAATACAGACATATCCTTAAATTGTCGATAAACACTTGCAAAGCGAATATAAGCAATCTCATCGACTTCCATCAAGTCTTCCATGACAAACTCTCCGACTTGACTAGTCGGAACTTCATTTTCTCCCATACTGCGGACACGATTCTCTACGTGATCCACGATCTGTTCCATTTGTTCCATTGCAACTGGGCGTTTTTCTGCAGAACGGATCAATCCACGCAAGATTTTATCCCGACTGAATTCTTCACGGTCACCATTACGCTTAACAACCAATAAAGGCGCTGCTTCAATACGTTCAAAAGTCGTAAAGCGGAACCCACAGCTTTCGCATTCTCTCCGACGGCGAATCGCTCGGCCATCATCAGTTTGCCGACTATCAATTACTCGAGAATTATTATGATTACATCTTGGACAACGCATAATTTCACCCCACACTTTCATAGCTATTCATTAAGTTTTTCTATCGCTCACGATAGAAATGATTTCTGTTATATAGAATTATTTTTTAAAAACAAAAAAAGTTTGAATAAACGGATTAATTTGTTTATATAACATGAGTTTACCATAACCAGCCCGCTAAAAAAAGCGTCGTAATGCTACGACGCTGAATTCTTTAAGAAACAAAATTATTTTCTTTTAGCCAATCCATAACTTGTTGACGCGTTGTTTCTTGCGAACCGCAATTATCAAAGACGATGTCTGCCCTTTTTTTCTTTTCTTCTAATGAAAGCTGGCTGTTGATCCGCCCCAACGCTTCATTTTCCGATAAATTATTTCGTGCGATCAGACGTGTTAATTGAATTTCCGGCGTCACATAGACGACAGCCACCTCATTCATCATCGCTTCGTATTTTCCTTCATACAAAAGCGGTATATCTACGACAACTAAATCACTGGATTGCTCCGCTTCCTTCGCCTGTCTCTCTATTTCACCGCGTATAAACGGATCAAGTGTTTCATTTAATAGTTGACGCTTTTTCTCATCTTGAAAAATTAGCGCACCTAATTTTTTTCGATTTAAGCGCTCATCAGCCAGCAAAATTTCATCGCCAAATACTTTCACCAGTTGTGCTAATCCAGGCGTGTTTGGCTCTACTACTTCTCGTGCGACAATATCTGCATCGACTACTGAAAATCCCTCTGCTTTAAAAATATCTACGACCGTTGATTTTCCACTCGCAATTCCACCAGTGATACCTAACACAAAGCTCATTTCTACACCTTCTTTAATTTTTGGCAATGCGGACAAAGATGCGTGCCTCTTTGGGCAACCTTTATTTTGATGATCGGCGTTCCGCAACGAGAACAAGGGGTGCCTGTTTGCCCATAAACGTGCAGCTCTTGTTGAAAATGACCAGCCTCGCCTAAAGCATTCAAATAGGTTCGAATTGTCGTTCCTCCAGCTTCTTTGGCCTTACTGATGACCTCAATGATTGCTTCACGAAGTCGACGGACTGTTTGCGGGCTCAAAGTATTCGCTGGTTGTTCTGGATGAATTTTGGCCAGCCAAAGAACTTCGTCAACATAAATGTTTCCTAAACCCGCAACGATTTTTTGGTTCAACAGTAATGGTTTAATCATTGTTGAAGATTTCTTAAGCTGCTCCTTGAACAAATCTAAATCAAAGTCATCCTCTGTCGGTTCCGGTCCCAATTGCATTAAACCTTTATAGTCCTTCGCCATTCCTTTTTTTAACAAGGCCATCCGGCCAAATTTTCGTACATCATGATAAACCAATTCAGAACCATCAGTAAAAATGAAGCGCACATGGCTGTGTTTATCTAAAGCTGTTGGCTGTTCAAAATACTCATACTTTCCTTCCATCCGCAAATGCGAAACCATTTCATAATGAGTAAATTGAAAAATCAAATATTTTCCGCGACGCTCCACAGTCTGGATCGTCTCACCGATTAATTGTTGTTGAAAGACCTCAACCTCTGGAAACTCAACGATTCGCGGCCAATACACATCGACTTTTGCGATTGTTTTTCCTTTGACTAAAGAAACCAACCCTTTTCTCACGGTTTCAACCTCTGGTAATTCTGGCATACAATTCACTCCTAGTTCTTATTGATCCAATCAAAAAAATTTATTATCGCAGGTTATTCATTTGTGTTCGACAATTACTAAATAATTTGCTTTCTAAAAGAAGAAGCTGCTCCAATTTTTCGGTTCAGCTTCTTAACTATTATTCAGCATGATTTGTGAAAGAAACTACGGTTCAATTAACCGTACCGTTTCTTTCACAGCTCTACTTTATTTTGCTTCGTACCACGTTTTTCCCCAATTGCTATCAGTCAGCAATGGTACATCTAATTGAACTGTATTTTCCATTACTTCTTTTACCAATTTGTCTAATTGATCCAATTCGCTTTCTGGTACTTCAAAAACTAATTCATCGTGTACTTGCAGCAGCATCGTTGCTTGAAGGTTTTCTTCCTTCAAACGTTTCGCCATTTCGATCATTGCGAGTTTCAAAATATCTGCAGCACTTCCTTGAATCGGTGTATTGATCGCAGTTCGTTCAGCAAATGACCGAAGATTAAAGTTCCGAGCATTAATATCTGGTAAGTAGCGGCGGCGATTATATAAAGTAGCAGCATAGCCTTTGTCTTTTGCTTCGCGGACACTATCTTCCATGTAACGTTTCACATCTGGATAATTCTCAAAGTAAGTATCAATATACTCTTGAGCCGCTTTACGAGTAATGCCAAGGTTTTGCGACAATCCATAATCAGAAATACCATAAACGATTCCGAAGTTCACAGCCTTAGCATTTCGACGCATATTTGGTGTCACTTCATCTTCAGTAACATTGAACACTCGCATCGCTGTACTAGTGTGAATATCCATTCCATCACGGAAGGCTTGTTTCAGGTGTTCGTCGCCAGAAATATGGGCTAAGACACGTAGTTCAATTTGTGAATAGTCGGATGAATAAATCAACCAATTTTCATCCCGTGGGACAAAAGCTTCACGAATTTTCCGGCCTTCTTCTAATCGAATCGGAATATTTTGCAAATTAGGATCAACCGAACTCAACCGACCCGTTTGCGTCAAGGTTTGAATATATCGTGTATGAATCTTATTATCGCTTTGAATCACTTTTAATAGTCCTTCAACATACGTTGATTGGATCTTAGCAATTTGACGATAGTTCAAAATATGTTCGACGATTGGTGCCTGCTCCCGTAGTTGTTCTAATACATCAACTGCGGTCGAGTAGCCGGTCTTAGTCTTCTTGATGACTGGCAGTTGCATTTTTTCAAATAAAATCACACCAAGTTGTTTTGGTGAATTAATATTAAACTCTTCACCAGCATCTTGATAAATTTTTTGTTCGATCTCTTGCAGCCGTTTTGAAAATTCGCCGCGCATCGTTTGTAATCGTTGAGCGTCGACAGTGATTCCTGCAATTTCCATTTCAGCCAAAATACGAGAAAGAGGTAATTCCATTTGGTAGAATAGCTTATCTTGTTTCTTTTCTTCCAGCTCATTTTCCAATTTATCGTTTAAGAAATGAATCGCTTTGATTTTACGTGCTAAATGCCCAAAGAAGACTTCATCATCCTCTGGCAAACCTTTTTTTGCACCTTTGCCGTATATCTGTTCATCCGTTTGAATCTCTGTGTAGCCGTAATACTGTGCCACTCCAGCAATATCATTGCTGTTATCATTAGTATCCAGCAAATATGCCGCCAACAAAACATCAAAGTTAATGCCTTCTGTTTTCGTAATATAGCGATTTAAGGCAACATAAGTACGTTTCGCATCATACACCTTTTTACTATTCGCTGTTTCTAACCATTTTTTAAAGGCTGCACTTTCAAATAAGGCCAGCTCATTCGTTACATAAATCTTTTCCTTTGTTCCCCAAGCTACACCCACTATGTCTGACAAATGGTAATTATCTTCTAACATTTCCACGTATAAAGCTGAGTCCATATCAAACATTTCTTCGCTGAAATCATTAACGACTTCATAGTTGATATCTTCTAGCTCAACTTCCTCTTCTTCAACATTCAATTTGCTTAAAAAGCCCTTGAAATCCATTTCCTTGAAGAAAGGAATCAATTTATCCAAATCTTTTCCAGTATAAAGAAGCTCATCAATAGAAATATCAACCGGCGTATCCAATTTGATCGTAGCCAACTCTTTGGAAAGAAAAGCTTGCTCCTTATCGTTGATCAAGTTTTCTTTCATTTTGCTTTTTTTCAGTTCATCGATGTTTTCATAAACACCTTCGACACTACCAAATTGTTTCAATAATTTAATTGCTGTCTTCTCACCGACTTTTGTCACACCAGGATAATTATCTGAAGTATCGCCAGCTAACCCCTTCATATCGATGATTTGATTAGGTGTCAATCCATCATATTTTTCAGCTACATGTTCAGGCGTATAAGTTTCAATTTCACTAACGCCTTTCACAGTGATGTCGACTTTGATTTGATCCGTCGCTAATTGCGTTAAGTCGCGATCTCCTGATAAAACAACTACCTCAAAGCCTTCATTTGCAGCGCGGTGAGCCAATGTTCCAATAATATCGTCGGCTTCATAATTATTTAACTCATAATGCTTTACGCCCAAGCCAACTAATAATTCACGCAAATAAGGCATTTGTTCGCGGAATTCTCCAGGAGTCTTTGACCGTCCGCCTTTATAATCTGAATACATTGCTGTTCGGAACGTGGTATTCCCTGCATCAAAAGCCACTAAAACATGGGTTGGTTTTTCTCGATCCATCACGGTTTCAAACATGTTGTTAAAAGCGTAGATTGCATTGGTATGTAGTCCATTTTTATTTTTGAAACGCTCCAAAGAATTGTGGAGGGCAAAAAAAGCACGGAACGCTACACTGTTTCCGTCAACTAATAATAATTTTTTCTCACTCATGTCTTCGACTCCTAGTTCCTATTAAGGATATTTTTTACTTAAAAAAAAGTGTTGTTCTCTTCGTACACCATCGAACTAAACAATTTCATTCTCGATTATCAAAAAATTCATTAGATAATTTATTTATAGCGACAACTGGAAAAGTTCGACTGGCATCCTAACTTCTATTAAGGATAATTTTTTATTACTTAAAAACGTAATGTTCTCCATGTATATCGGCTAACCGAATAGACTCATTATCATTTTAGTTAAAAATTCTTTGCGGATTCAGTTCCATTGTTTGGACAAAATATGGAACGACGCTTGTTGATTCTCATGTTTCATTCTAACAAAGTATTTAATGAAATGAAAAGAATGAAGCCGATTTTTTCAAGATTCTTATCTTCAGTCAATGACATAAAAAAGAGGCGATCACTCGCCTCTACTTACTATTTACTACTTCCAAAAATTCGCAGGAATGAGATAAACAGGTTGATAAAGTCTAAATAAAGTTGTAACGCCATGAAAACTGCTACACCATTTCCAACTTCGCCATTTGATCCAAGATAAATCTTGCGAATCATTTGATTATCATAAGCTGTAATTCCTGACATAACCACTACCATTAAGATAGAAATAAAGAATTCAACTGCACTGCTTTGTAATAGAAATACATTCAGCAACATCGCAATAATAATCCCTAACAAGCAGCTTAAACCTGCGCGGCCAATTGCTGATAAATCGCGTTTAGTAAATGAACCAACTAATGACATGACTAAAAATGTTGCTGATGCAGTAACAAATGCCTGAGTGACTGTTCCTAAGTCATACATTGCTAATGTAACTGCTAGTGTTAGACCATTCAGCGCAGAATATACGATGAATCCACCGATTGCTAATGTGGGATTCTTCTGTGCTTTGATTCCAAGAAAGACAACAAGAGCAATCTCAGCAATCCAGATTCCCCAGAAGCCTAAAGGAAAATTATTGATAAAGCTTTGTACTTGAAACATCCAAGGGCCTAATGCCATATATGATATTACAGCACTAATTCCGATTCCTAATGCAAGAAAAGCATAAATTTTTCCGTAGAAACGATTCAATCCGTAAATGCGTGTTGTTTCTTGATTATTCATTTATATCATCTCCTATTTGTACTTGCGGCGGTTTCACCATGACCACAGCATCCAAGATGCGTTTTTCTTCGTTATCTGTGGCTTCTACAGCTTCAACAGAGATAGTGACAACATCTTTCATTTTATCCACTTTAATGACTTCAAACTCAAAGGTCAATGTTTCATAGTGAAAGACCGGATCAATAAAATTAATCGAGAAATTCACTACATGAGAACCCGGTCCTGGTAAATGTTTTGAAATCGCACTTGTGATAATCCCCATCAACATGATGGATGGTACAAGCGGTTGTTCATATTCAGTTTCTTTCACATAATCATGTTGGATATACAAAGGATTTGCATCATTTGTCAAACCTAAATATAAAAGAATCTGATTATCTTCGATCGATTCCGTTAACGATAACGAGTCACCTTCCTCAATTTCGTCTATCGTCTTGCCTATTTTCCGAGCCTTCATATTATACAAGTCCATTCCCTCCGTATTGTTTCTACTCATTATTTTATCAGAAAGCAAGTAAAACACAAGTTTGTACCTAGTTTAGTATAAGGATTTCTAAAGTAAAAATTTTGATCGATCTCGTATTGTTAAAAGAAGGGTTCTGACAAAAAAATGTCCGAACCCTTCTTTTCTAATTATAATACGTTGCGTGTTGTATTACTCAAAAGGTTTTCGTACGCACGCTCAAATTTTTGAACATCGCCGGCGCCCATAAAGATAACAACTGCATTTTCATGATCTAACAGCGGAGACATGTTCTCTTCTTTGATCACTTGTCCGCCTTTTTGGATTTTATCGCCTAAGTCCTCAATTTTTACATCGCCAGCTGTTTCACGGGCTGATGAAAAAATATCGCATAGATAAACTTTATCGGCACGATCTAATGCTTCAGCGAATTCATCCATCAAAGCAATCGTCCGAGTAAAGGTGTGTGGTTGGAATACCGCAATCAATTCCTTCTCAGGATATTTTTGACGCGCTGCATCAATTGTAGCTTTGATTTCAGCTGGATGATGCGCATAGTCATCAACAATGATCATGTCAGCAACTTTTTTCTCTGTAAAACGGCGTTTCACGCCAGAGAAAGTCAACATTTCTTCTTTTACCTTATCCATATCTAAGCCTTCGAAATAAGCAACGGCAATCACTGATAAAGCATTTAAAATATTGTGTTTACCAAATGAAGGCACTGAAAAACGTCCGATGAATTTCTCATTGTGATAAACATCAAAAGCAGAACCTTTAGTCGTTCGAACAATGTTACGTGCTTGGATATCATCATTTTCAGATAAGCCATAGTAATAGATCGGCACATCGGCTTTCAACTTACGTAAATATTCATCATCCCCGTAAGCAAAAATACCTTTTTTGACTTGTGAAGCTAATGTTTGAAAAGCTTCGAAAACATCATCAATACTCTTGAAATAATCCGGATGATCAAAGTCGATATTGGTCATAATTGAATAATCAGGTGCGTACGCCAAGAAGTGACGTTGATATTCACAAGCTTCGAATGCAAAGAATGTTGCATCGGGCTCCCCGTGGCCTGTACCATCGCCAATCAAGTAACTAGTTGGTGCTAAACCATTCAACACATGGGCAAGCAACCCTGTAGTACTTGTTTTACCGTGTGAACCTGTTACTGCGATACTTGTGTAAGGTTGAATAAATTGACCGATAAAGTCGTGGTAACGAATAATCTCTAGACCCATTTTTTTCGCTTGAGCGATTTCTTCGTGAGTATCTGGAAAGGCATTTCCCTGAATGATCGTCATACCTTCCTTAATGTTGTCTTTGCTAAATGGCAAAATAGTAATGCCGGCTTTTTCTAAATCACGTTGTGTGAAAAAATATTTTTCGACGTCAGAACCTTGTACATCGTAACCTTTTTCATGTAAGACCAATGCTAATGAACTCATGCCTGATCCTTTGATTCCAACAAAATGATAAAGTGTATCTTTTTTATTCATTTTTATCCTCTTCCTTATATGTACAAAATTGTTTGCGGTTCACATTATCATATAAAACCGAAAAAATAGCAATCTTTTATTCTCTATAATGGATGTGCTCTTTTTAAGCCTCAATTGTCTTCAAAAATTTTAATTTTCCCTGACAATTTCCACATACGTATCGTTTCGTATTAATTCTACGACGACGTTTGACTTCTTGTTGACACTTTTGACATTGATAAACTTGATAAACGGTTGCTGCTAACGGTGGAGCAAACCGATTTCCGCCTGTTCGTTGCAGTAATTGCTTAAACTCTAGGTCCTTATGCTGATAGCCGCGATTCGCCAAATGTAGATGATAGTGACAAAGCTCATGTTTAATAACTTTGATCAATTCGGCCTCTCCATACTTTTCAAAAACCAACTGATTAAAATCCAGATTGTGGCTATTTAAGTGATAGCGGCCACCCGTCGTCTTTAAACGTCGATTAAAACTAGCCTTGTGACAAAATGGCAGTCGAAAAGATTCTTGCGAAATCTTTTCGACTAGGATTTGTAATTCTTGATCAGTCATTTTTATCACTTTGAACCATAGTTAAACTTATGCGGCCTTTTTTCACATCAATGGCCTCAACCCAAACAGTTACTACATCACCAACCGATACAACATCTGTCGGATGTTTCACGTAATTTTTACTCAATTTAGATATGTGAACCAAACCATCCTGCTTCACTCCGATATCAACAAATGCGCCAAAATCAATCACGTTCCGAACTGTTCCTTGCATTTCCATTCCTGGCTGCAAATCTGCCATCGTCAAGACATCTTGACGCAATAATGGAGCTGGCATTTCATCACGCATATCACGGCCAGGTTGAACCAATGCTTGTAAAATATCTTTGATCGTTTCTTTACCAATTTCAAGTGCTTGGTGTAATTGATTTAAATCCAAGGCCTTAATCTTTTCTGTAGCTTCTGAAGAACCTAAAGTTTTTAAATCAACGGCTGCCAACGCTAGGATTTCTTTCGCGCTACTATAACTTTCTGGGTGAATCGCTGTCGTGTCCAAAATATTTTTTGCTCCGGGAATTCGTAAGAAGCCTATCGCTTGTTCGTAAGCTTTAGGTCCTAAGCGAGGAACCTTTTTCAATTGCGGGCGTGAAATAAAAGCACCATTTTCCTCACGGTATTTCACAATATTTTGAGCCGTCGTTTTATTTAAACCAGAAGCATATTGCAATAACTGTGAACTTGCTGTATTGACGTTCACTCCGACTTGGTTAACTGCCGTTTCCACTACAAAATCTAACCGCTCCGATAGACGTTTCTGTGACACATCATGTTGATATTGACCAACGCCAACCGCTTTAGGATCAATTTTTACTAATTCTGACAAAGGATCTTGCAAACGTCGAGCAATGCTGACAGCACTGCGCTCTTCGACTTGCAGATCAGGAAATTCTGCCCGTGCAATGTCACTAGCCGAATACACTGAAGCTCCGGCTTCATTGACGATCACATAAAAAACTTCCTTTTCCACCTGTTTCAATTGCTCAGCTACAAATAATTCAGACTCGCGACTAGCCGTTCCGTTTCCAATCGCTACCATCTCAACATCGTATTTTTTGATTAATGCTTGAAAAGCGGGACCAGCCGCTTGACGCTTTGCTTGTGCCGCAGGCTTGTGAGGATAAATAACCTCGATTGCCAACACTTTTCCTGTTTCATCAACAACCGCTAACTTACAACCTGTTCTGTAAGCCGGGTCGAATCCCAATACAACTTTTCCTTTTAGTGGTGACTGCAATAATAAGTTGCGCAGGTTTTCTCCAAAAATATTAATCGCTTGTTCATCTGCATCTTCTGTCAACTCATTACGAATTTCCCGTTCAATCGCTGGACCAATAAAACGTTTATAGCTGTCTTTATACGCCTCACGAACAAATTCTACCGTAATCGCACGATTATTTTTCACTGATTGACGTTCTAAGTAATCAAAGATTTTTTCTTCTTCAACCACAATCGCGACCTTTAAGATTTCTTCCTTTTCCCCACGATTAGAAGCTAACACACGGTGAGAGACCATTTTGTTGATTGGTTCAGCAAAATCATAATACATCTCATAAACGCCTTTTTCGTCCTTGTCTTCATCTTTGACCTTGCTTTGATAGATACCATTTTTCTTGGTGAAATTACGGATCCAAGTACGAAAATCAGGATTATCACTAATTTGTTCCGCAACGATCTCATGAGCCCCTTGCAATGCTTCATCCGCGGTCGTGATATTTTCAGTAACAAACTCACTTGCTTTTGCATAAACATCGCCAGTTTGCGGAAAACTCAATAGATATTCAGCTAAAGGCTCTAAGCCATTTTCTTTCGCGATTGTCGCTTTTGTACGACGTTTTTGTTTGTATGGTCGGTATAAATCTTCCACTTTTTGAACTTTTACAGCCTGTTGAATTTTCTGCGCTAATTCCTCAGTCAGTTTTCCTTGTTCATCAATTAAGCGCAAAACTTCTTGTTTACGCTTTTCTAGGTTTTCTAAATAGTTATAACGTTCCTCGATCTCACGAATCTGTACCTCATCCAACGTTCCGGTCATTTCTTTACGGTAACGGGCAATGAACGGCACTGTATTGCCTTCTGTTAATAATTTTAATACGACATTAATTTGTTGCGGACGGTAGCCCGTCAACTCCTTATTCAGTAGTTGAATGATTTCTTGGTTCAAACTTTCTGCCATTTCAATTCCTCATTTCATCCAAAATCCTATTTATTTTATCACACTTCTCTTAAATTTGCTTCTTCCTTCAAATTGAAAAACCTTCACGCCTCTCAGCAATGAAGGAACTTTTAAATATTCGTTCTTTTTCTCTGACGCAGCAGATTTGGTAATTCTGATAAAACCAACCCTGCAAGCGTCAATAAAATTCCGAAGAAGGTTTTGATAGTTAATGTTTCACCTAAAATTAAGACTGATGCTAAGGTTGTCAGCATAGGAATCGTATAAATATATACTGTTGCTCGAACAGCTCCAAGATTTTTCACTGAAAAATTCCAAGTGACAAAGCACAAAGCCGAGGCTCCAACACCTAAAAATAATAGATTTCCGAGGTTCCCGACCTGTCCAAAACGAGAAACATCAAAAGAATCTAGAGTAATTAATAAGACTGGCAGCATAAACAACAGTCCATAAAAAAAGATCCGCTGGGTCGTGACGATTGTCCCATATCCGAAAGTGCTGATTTTTTTTATGATCAAGGAATACGAAGCCCAGCAAACCGTGGCGATTAATGCCAGACCATCCCCGAGCGGGTTGACGTTGATCGTACCTGAAAAACTGATCAGAGCAATACCGATCATCGAACAAATGAATCCTAAAACAAAGACTCTTGGAATTTTCCCTTGTTTTAAAATAAAGCGGCTGATCAATGCTGTCATGAATGGGCTGACCGACCCGATGATTCCTACGTTCATTGCTAAAGTATAGGTCAAGGCAACATTTTCCAAGTAATAATACAAAAAGACACCAAACAAGCCCGCGATCATAAAATATCCTTCCTCGCGCCAACTCTTAAACGGCAAGATTTTCCGTGAAGCGATCGTCAAGACGATAAAACCAATCAAAAAACGAATGAACAGTATTTCGATCGGTAAAAAATCTTTTAGTAGTACTTTTGTGGAGATAAACGTCATTGCCCAGATAACAACGGTTAAGCTCGCTGATAAATGTCCCTTCATAGTATCTGACATAAGTAACCCCTTTCTCAGTTTAAGTAAAAGTAAAATCCTTTTAAGATACTATGCCACTTAGTGAATGGTTCTGCAAGAAAATCTAGAAAAAAAGTGAGATTCAAAAAGAATCTCACTCATCAATCAAAAATCAGGCTGCCACGGTCCATGATTATTCGGTATTTCGTAATCGTGTATTAAGTCATTCTCATCAAAAACTACTCCGTGCAAAGTGCCGCCAAAGACTGCCCCGCCATCGATGCCGATTTTTCCATCAGATTGCCAAAGAGCTGTGGTCTGCATATCGCCATAAAGCATCGGCGTAATTGTATGACCAAATACGATCGTCTTATCGGTATCATTCCGACCTTCATGAAATGGTTCACGAATCCATAAAAAATCTTGAGGCGACGTTTCACGCCAGTCTTTGGATAGGTCTACTCCAGCATGAACAAACAAATATTTGCCCCATTCATAGTAGAAAGGACGTTCCGACAGAAAATCCAGCATTTTTTTATAACGACTGCGGATCATCATTGCAATTTCAGTTGGCGAATATTCATCCGTTGCGCCTTTGTGCAGCAAACTTTCGATTGTTTCTTTTCCGCCATTGTACAAATAGCTTGGAAACCAATCTTCAGGACTTTCCATAAATTCCAGAAAATACTGTTCATGATTTCCTCGTAAATAAACTGCCTGATATTTTTCTACGAGTTCCATGCCTAGTAACCAACAGTCCTTGCTTTTAGGTCCCCGATCATTTAAATCACCAATCAAAATCAACTGTTGTTTATCTGGTTGAAATTTTTTTAGCACTTCCTGAAACAGTTCGTACTCGCCGTGAACATCACCAATTACAAAAACTTGTTTCATTTTCATCCGCCCCTCTCAATCGAAGACCGTACTATTTACCTGATACCACAAAATAATTACCATCTGCATCAACAAAATTAAATACGAGTTCCTCACCAATTTGAGCCAAGTCACCTAAGTGAACATTTTTTGTTTGTAACTCTTTATACAGTCCCATCATATCATCGCTGCCGAAAATCAAGGCCGGAGAAGGCTCAGTTACTTCATCATCATTTTTCTCGATGAATGCCCGGTCATAAATAACCAAATGCGTAGTACTATTTTCACTCATCGCGACTTCTGCGACTTGCGAACCATCTAATTCTTCAAAACTAATTTCTGCAAAACCTAAACTTTGCCAAAAAATGCTAGCTTTTCTAACATCATTTGCATATAAAATCACCTTTATTTGTTCATTAAACAAACTATTCACTCCAAATAATAAATTTTCTAAACCTGTATATACTTAAATCAAAAGAATCATTTCCCAGTGAACTGGCCAGTGCTCTAAATTTCATTAAGCATATCATTCAATTTCACAGCATATATCATAAGTTCAGTTTACCAATTTGCTCTCGTACTAAATAAACGACGAAAAACCAGGCTGATAAAAGTGTAACAAAAAAGGCTTGGTCGCGCTAGCCAAGCCTTCAATATAACTATGAGTTTACTTCGATTGAAGCATTTTCATCATTTAAGATATTACGATCCAGTTCATGGATACGCTCACTAGTTACAACACCTGCAACCATACTGCCGCTGACATTGACAGCCGTACGAGCCATATCGATCATTGGTTCCACTGAAATAACCAAACCAACAATTGCAACTGGTAGGTTCATTGCACCAAGTACGATCAGTGAAGCGAAAGTCGCCCCGCCACCGACACCTGCAACTCCAAATGAACTAATAGTTACAATAGCAATCAGCATTACGATGAATTTTAGATCAAAAACATTGATGCCAACTGTTGGTGCTACGATCGTTGCAAGCATAGCCGGATAAACACCAGCACAGCCATTTTGACCAATCGAGATACCAAAGCTGCCGGCAAAGTTTGCGGTTGCTTCATCAACGCCTAGTGCCTTTGTTTGGGTTTCAATATTCATAGGCAAAGTCCCAGCACTTGAACGTGAAGTAAAGGCAAAGCTTAAAGCTGGAAAAGCCTTTTTGAAGAAGTTAACTGGGTTGACTTTGACCCCTAAAAGAATCACTGAATGTACCAATAGTACAACAATCAATGCGCTGTAAGAAGCCAAAATAAATTTACCCAAGTTGACAATTGCTTCAAAATCACTTGTCGCTAATACATTTGTCATCAACGCGAAAACACCATATGGCGTCAAGCGTAATACTAATGTTACGATACGCATGATAATTTTATAAAGGCTATCGATCAAGTTTGCAAAGAAATCTGCCTCTTTCGGCGCTTTACGACGTACCCCTAAAAAGGCGATCCCGACAAAAGCCGCAAAAATTACGACGCCAATCGTACTCGTTGGACGTGTACCGGCGAAATCAGCAAAAACATTAGTAGGAATAAACGATAATATTTGTTGCGGAATTGAAAAGTTTTGAACCATTGATTGGCGATCAGCCAACTCTTTGATTCGAGCAGTTTCTGCTGCTCCCTTAGTAAATGTCGCACCATCGAGTCCGAAGACCATGACCGCTAGAATTCCGATCAAAGCAGCGATCGCTGTTGTAGCTAACAATGTAACTAGAACATTCGCACTGATTTTACCGAGTTTCTTACTCGATTTCATCTTGGTAAAGGCACCGACGATTGAAATAAATACTAAAGGCATTACTAACATTTGTAATAAAGAAATATAACCATTACCAACGATCCCAATCCATTCCATCGCATGAGAAATGACCTTGCTACCATTACCTAAAAGAAGTTGCAAAATTCCGCCAAAAATAATCCCAGCACCTAATCCCGCAAAAACGCGATTAGAGAATTTTACATGTCTTTTTTGCATTTGGTAGAAAGCCACAAGCAATGCAACGAATACTAAGATCACTAATACAGTGAACAGAGTTGTCATTGTATTCCTCCTTAAAATAACTTTCTATAATGACAAGTCTGTCAAAGGAAGTAAAGGTTCCCGGTATTCACTCTTCAGTGAATTACCCTAAAAAGTAGCTGCGCGAATCCTAAATTTTAGTGACGATCAATTATAACGCAGATAAAATAATCTGTCTTACAATTTGCATTGAAAAAAATCCTCCATCTTGAAAGGGATCTAAAAATCTTTTAGATGTCCTTCAAAACAGAGGAAAAACTTTTAAATTGTATTAGAAGAAAAATTAATTTTAACTCCTGGTTTATCCAAAGCAATTTCTGTAATTTCATAAACCATCCGTTCGATTAATTTTAAAATTGGACGAATCATTTCATTCGCCTCAGCTTCTGTCAAATCGTTTTGCTGTTTTACTTGGCGTCCAATCACATGAATCACTTGAGAGAACACACCCCCGATGATGAAATCTTCAAACGGAAGAACGAATTCAATTCGTACTCCCATAATGCTATTTTCAGCTGGATATCCCGGATCCATTGCTTCTAATGGACTGAAATTAATCAGCAATTTTTGTTTCACTACTTGGTCTTTGGGAGGAAGCCCGTAGTTAAATGATTCTACTACTTCCTGATCACGTTGTATTTCCATTTCGCACCTCCTTGATTAATTCGAAAAGAATAATATCATATTAAGGATTCGTTTTTTTGCACCTTATAACTGTTTAATAGTTTGCTAAAGTAAAAAGAAGAAATGCACCCTTACCTCAATTATAGCTTTCCGCTCAAAAAATTTGTACCATTTCTTTTAAATTATTTATAAAATAAGTAGCTGTGATTTCTTGTCCCAAAAAATCCAAATCAAAAAAAACAGTTTGAACATCAGCGTTATTTCCTGCCTCAATATCTAATTTGCGATCGCCTATCATGACTGTTTGGCTCCGATCGAGCTGGTGATTATTGATAAAATAATTAATTGCTGCCGGATCAGGTTTTCGCGGAAAATTGGAATCACTTCCGATAATTTCAACGATCAAGGAATCTAATCCATCACGTTTTAACAACCGCCAAGTCGATTCCACAGTACGATGAGTCAAAATGAAATGCTGTCCGCCTTTTTCTTGTAACTTCTTTAGTGTATCTTTAGCCTCCACAAAGGGAAAAGAGCCCTTATTTTGCTGGGCCTCATATTGATGATAGGTTTGATCAAAATCTGGTATTGGCAACTGCCAATCAATAATCATTTGACGAATTGACTCTTCTTTGATTTTTTTATAGACATCGACCTGATCCTTTTGCAAATCAAAATCCTCAAAAGTCCTCATTAATGCTTTCATCATAATGGGATAAGTATCATACAATGTCCCATCAAAATCCCAAATATAATTCATAATTATCCTTCCCAAGTTAACATAATAATTTTATAAAATTTCTTTTTCTGTAATTTCTAACTGCGAGCTAAAAGTATAAATCATCGGTGTTGCATTAGGTATATCGATCCGATCAACTTGGTCTTTTGGAACATTTTCTAGAAATTGCACCAACGCACGCAAGCTATTCCCATGACCACATACCAAGATTGTCTTCCCATCTAGTAAATTAGGCGCAATCTGATCCTGCCACAATGGAATGACGCGTTGTAAAGTCATGTGCAAACTTTCTCCAGTAGGTATTAGTCGCGGATCCAGCATGTCATATCGACGATCAAAATGATTATTCTTCGTTAATGGCGGTATTTCATCAAATCCTCTTCGCCACTTTTTTACTTGCTCGGCCCCGAAATTTTCAGTAATGATTTCTTTATTTTTGCCAACTAACGCACCATAATGCCGTTCGTTTAAGCGCCACGTTTTATATTCAGGAACAAAACTTGCTTCGGCCTCTTGTAAAATCATTTTGGCCGTCTTAATGGACCGTTTTAATACTGACTCAACAGCCACATCAATTAGTAAGTCCGCTGCTTTTATTTTTTTCCCAGCACTTCTCGCCTGTTCAATTCCCTTTTCAGTTAGGTCGACATCTAACCAGCCAGTCCAATAGTTCTCGAAATTCGCTTCACTTTCGCCATGTCGGACTAAAATTAATTTCATCTTCTCACCTTCTCGTTGTAAGAATATCAGAAAAAGCCTAGTTTTAAAAACTAGACCTTCTTCACGAATTGCGTATGACAATTTTTACACGTTACCTTGATTTTCCCTCGACCTTTTGGTGCACGCATCTGTTGTTTACATTCAGGACATTTAAAGTAACGATAGGTTCCATTTTTTCCTTTAAAAAAATCTTTCATACGAGCGATCCATTGAGTAAATTTTTGGTTTTCATTGCTTCGTGGATAGATCTTTTTCGAACAAAATCGATAAAGGACTAAGGCAAAAGCTGCTAACGCCAAAATATTTCCGATATAAAACGGAATCCAACGGTCAACAATCATCAATACCGCCCAAAGAATTAATAAGGCTTTGTTAATTTGATCTAATCTGCCATAACGTCCTCGCATTAAATATGCATATTTTTGGTAAAATTTCGTTAGTCGTTGTATCCAAACATTTCCCAATAGAATGGCTCCTTTCTGTGACTCTACTTATTATAAATCTTTGGTCCTTTACGCATGTTTTTACGATCATTTTTTGGCGTTTCCATTTTTTCTGAACGTCCACCGCCTTGTTTCTTTTTGATCAGTTCTAACATTTTTTCTTTTTGATTCATTCTTACACCGCCTTTATCAATAAAGTCACTGATTCGACATGATAGGTTTGTGGGAATAAATCCACTGGTTGAACCTTCACAGCGTGATAACCAAGATCTTCATATCTTCTTAAATCTCTCGCCAAAGTTGCAGGGTTACAAGAGATATAGACAATTTTTTCTGGATTTACTGCAGCCGAAGCTTCAATAAACTTTTCATCCAATCCTTTTCTAGGTGGATCAACAAAAATTACTGAAGGTTCAATTCCTTCACGAGCCCAGCGCGGCATAATTTTTTCAGCTTTGCCGATTTCGTAATTTGCATTTTCAATACCGTTTGCTTTCGCATTTGCCTTCGCATCTTCGATTGCTTGCGGAACAATTTCCACACCATAGACATGTTTCACATTATCTGCTAAAGATAAGCCAATCGTACCGATGCCACAATAAGCGTCAACAACGATGTCCTCCGAATCCAATTCGGCAAAATCAATCGCAGTTTTGTATAATACCTCAGTTTGTTCTGTATTTACTTGATAAAATGATTGTGGTGAGATTCGATAGGTTCTGCCCAATAACGTATCATCGATTGTAGTTTTTCCAAATAAAACTTTTTCTAACTGTCCCATAATCACATTAGTTTTTTCAGAATTGACATTTTGAATTACAGAAACAACTTCTGGCAATTCTGTTTTGATCGTTTCAGCAATTTCTGTGCCTTTAAAGAAACGTTCCGTTCTAGTAACTAGAATAACCATCATTTCGTGACTGTAGTGACCTCGACGGATTATGATATGGCGAATAAATCCTGTATTTTCACGTTCGTTGTATGCCTTAACATTGAAACGTTGCAAAATATCCCGTATCGTAATGATCGCTTGGTCAATTTTAGGATCTTGAATGAGGTAGTTTTCAATCGGTAATAAATTGTGAGAATTTTTACGATAAAAACCAGTCGTCAATTTGTTATCCACTTTTTGAACTGGAATTTGTGCTTTATTACGATAACCAATTGGATTTTCCATCCCTAAAGTTGGTGCTACAGGCAATTCTGGCAACTTCGCAATAGTTCTTAAAACATTTTCAACTTGCTGTTTTTTAAAACGTAGTTGATAATCATATGTCATATGGCTTAAAGGTGCGATACCGCTTCTTAATAAGTCTAGATCCTCTACTTCTTGGCGTTCAGGATTGGCATTGAAACGTTCCATAACTTTTCCGTATCCAAATTTTTTTCCAACTTTTACTGCTTTTATTACCATTTCTTCTTCTGGCAAAGCATTTTCGATAAAAAGCGGATATCCGTCGATATGAGCCACACCAAGACCCTCATAAGATAGGTCATCGATTGTGACGGTGTATGTTTGATTCTTTTCTACTGTGGTCATTTTATTCTCCTTCAAGGCTGATTTATCTATTCTAATGAATTCTACTAGAAAAAGCAAGATAACACTAAGCGTTTCACATTTAAGACTTTTGTAAGAATCAATCAGAAGCTGTCTTTGAATAGTTAATTAGTCAAATGTAAATTATTTCATAAAAAAAACGTTCCTGTCTTTCAACAGAAACGTTTCAAAATTATTCTTCAGAATCCTCATCTTGGATTTTTTCATATTCCTTGACGAGCTCGATTCCCGCTTCGCGTTTTTGATCATCAGGACCTAAAATTGCATCATCGTTAATTTCATCAGTATTTGCATAAAACTCGATATGCTGGTGAAGATTTTCAAAACGCATCGGGGCATCACCGCCATATTCGCCATCCAAATTGATCATCATTTTCTTATCTGTATCAATTAAACTAGCATCTAGGAAACTCGTTTTTACATACAGAACTTTTGAATCATTCACGTGTTTACCGCCATTCAGCACTAATGTAATCAAACGAACGATTTCAAAAAGATTCGCTGTTTTAACAACAATTAACGAGAATTTTCCATCATCCAATTTTGCATCTGGAGCGATGGTCTCAAATCCGCCAATTGAATTAGTTAATCCTAAGAAAAACATCGAGGCATTGCCTTCGTATTTCCCGCCTTCGTATACCAAACGCATTTTAGTTGGTTTGATTCGCGGAAGCATTTCAGCACCCTTCGCTAAATAGGCAAGGTACCCGAAAATACTTTTCAGTTCAGAAGGGACTTCATACGTCAGCTCAGTCAGTGACCCTCCTGCTGCAATATTGATAAAGTAAGTTTCTGCTGCCTTCCCAATGTCCATTTTAACTGTTTGCTGTTTTTGGATCACCTCGGCCGCAGCTTTGACATTGTTGCGTGGAACTTTTAAGGCGCGGGCATAATCATTGGTCGTGCCCGCCGGAATGATCGCCATCTTCGGTCGTTTTTTCAAATTGGCAATACCATTGACAACCTCATTGATCGTTCCGTCTCCGCCAGCCGCAACAACTAACTCAAATCCCGCTTTTGCCGCACGGGCTGCTTCTTTTTTTGCTGAATCAGGTTCAGGAGTCGTGGCAAAGGCACTTGCTTCATAACCTGCTTTTTCAATGGCATCTAAGATATCCGCCAAATTATTGCGCATGATCTCTTTTCCAGATACTGGATTATAAATCAGTCGTGCTTTTCTCATAATCGAGCTCCTTACCGTTTTGCTAATTCCTCTTGAAGTAATTTATTTACTACGCCAGGATTAGCCTTCCCTTTAGTCGCCTTCATAATTTGTCCAACTAAGAAACCGACTGCTCGATCTTTGCCGTTCTTAAAGTCTTCAACAGACTGTTCATTGTTATCAAGCACTTCGTTGATCATTGGCAATAATTGAGCAGGATCAGACAATTGAATAAGCCCTTTTGCTTCAACAACTTCTTTCGCATCACCACCGTTTTGAATTAGCTCACGGAAGACTTTCTTCGCAATTTTTGAACTGATTGTACCATCAGTAATTAACTTAATCATACCGGCTAGGTTGTTCGGTGTTAGTTTCGTATCTGCTAATTCCATTTTTTCACTATTTAAATAAGCTGATACTTCACCCATTAACCAGTTAGATGCTTGTTTTGCATCGACACCTTCTTTTAAAGTTTCTTCAAAGAAGTCTGACATTTCGCGACTCAAAGTCAAGACCATTGAGTCATATTCTGGCAAGCCTAACTCGTTCACATAGCGTTCGCGACGAGATGCAGGCATCTCCGGTAAACTTACACGAACTTTTTCAATCCATTCGTCATCAATTTCAAAACGTGGAATATCTGGTTCTGGGAAATAACGATAGTCACTTGAACCTTCTTTGACACGCATCAAGATTGTTTTATTTGTTCCTTCATCGTAACGACGTGTTTCTTGCTGAATCGTTCCGCCAGAAAGCAGAACTTTCGTTTGTCGTTGAACTTCGAACGTCAATCCCTTTTTAACAAAGCTGATTGAGTTTAAGTTTTTTAACTCCGTTTTTGTTCCGAACTCCTCTTGACCGTAAGGTCGTAAAGAGATGTTGGCGTCACAACGCATGGAACCTTCCTCCATCTTCACATCACTGACACCTGTAAACTGAACGATTGAACGCAATGCTTCCAAATAAGCGTTCGCTTCTTCAGGAGAACGCATATCTGCTTCAGACACGATCTCGATCAATGGAGTACCTTGACGGTTTAGATCGACATATGAGTAGCCGCCGATGCCGTGCATATTTTTCCCAGCGTCTTCTTCTAAATGAACACGTTCAATCCGAATCTTTTTCTTTTTACCATTAACATCAATTTCGATCCAGCCATCATGACCAATTGGTTCATCAAATTGCGAAATTTGATAAGCTTTTGGATTATCTGGGTAGAAATAGTTCTTACGGTCAAAATGCATATTTTTTGAAATATCACAATTTAGCGCCAGTGCGGCTTTCATTCCAAATTCAATTGCAGCTTTATTCATAACTGGCAAAACGCCTGGATAACCCCAGTCGATAATATTTGTGTTGGTATTTGCCTCCGCACCAAAGTGAGCGGGCGCAGGTGAAAAGATTTTAGAGTTTGTTTTTAATTCTACATGGACTTCAAGCCCAATGACTGTTTCTAAATTCATTATTTGTCCCCCCCTAAAATCACTGGTTTTTGTTTATGGAAATCAGTTGCTTGCTCAAAAGCATAAGCAGCTTTATACATCGTTGATTCATCAAAATGTTTTCCGATGATTTGTAACCCGACTGGCAAACCTTCAGAGAATCCAGCTGGAACCGACATTCCAGGTAATCCCGCTAGGTTCACAGGAATCGTCAAAATATCATTTAAATACATAGTGATCGGATCATCAATATTTTCACCAATGCCAAATGCGACTGTTGGTGATGTTGGGCCAATAATTAAATCATAATCAGCAAACACTTTATCGAAGTCTTGTTTGATCAACGTCCGTACTTGTCCAGCTTTCTTGAAGTACGCATCATAATACCCTGCAGAAAGTGAGAAAGTTCCTAACATGATACGGCGTTTTACCTCATCCCCAAAACCTTCAGTACGAGTATTCACATAGACATCTTCTAAGTTTTGTACATCTTCTGATCGGAAACCGTAACGAATTCCGTCGAAACGCTGCAAGTTTGAACTTGCTTCAGAAGAAGCGATAATATAATAGACTTCTACTCCATATTTTGAATGTGGCAAGCTTACTTCTTCAACAGTCGCTCCTAATGCCTCGAATGTTTCGACAGCTTTAGTAATTGCTGCTTTAACACCAGGTTCGATCCCATCTGCCATAAATTCTTTTGGCAAACCGATCTTCATACCCTTGATATCGCCAGTTAGACCAGCCGCAAAATCAGGTACAGAAACACCCGCAGAAGTACCGTCTTTTGGATCATAGCCGCTAATCGCATTCAACGCTAATGCATTGTCTTTGACAGTACGCGTAAATGGGCCAATTTGATCTAGAGATGAAGCAAAAGCGATTAAGCCAAAACGAGACACACGTCCATAAGTAGGTTTCAAACCGACCACACCATTAAATGCTGCTGGTTGACGAATACTTCCACCTGTATCGCTCCCTAAAGAAACGGGTACTTCACCTGCGGCCACTGCTGCTGCAGAACCACCTGAAGAACCGCCAGGAACTTTTGTTTGATCCCAAGCATTTTTAGTTTTTTTGAAATAAGAAGTTTCACTTGAGCTGCCCATCGCAAATTCGTCCATATTTAATTTCCCAACAGGAATCAAATCTGAACTGTAAAGTTTTTCCATAACCGTTGCATCATAAATCGGATCGAAATTCGATAAAATTTTAGACGCCGCAGTCGTTAAAAGCCCTTTTGTTACGATATTATCTTTAATACCAATTGGAATACCGGCTAAGGCATTTTCTTCTGAAATACCTTTTGCATCGATGGCTTTTGCCATTTCTAGAGCCTTTTCTTCATTTAAAGTAATGAAGGCATCAATATCTTTTTCGGTATCCTTAATACGAGTGAATGTTTCACTTGTTAAATCAGTTGCTGAAATTTCTTTTGAAACTAACAGACTGTGTAATTCTTCAATTGATTTGTCATATAATTTTTCCATTATGCACCAGCCTCTCCGTTGTCAATGATAGCCGGAACTTTAATAAAGCCATCTTCGTGTTCCGGAACATTTTTCATTAACTCATCGCGTGGCCAGCCTTCATCAGCTACGTCCTCACGCATGACATTGATTGTTTCTAATACATTGGAAGTAAATGGCACACCTTCTGTATCAACTTCTCCAAGTTGTTCGACCATGTCGATTATTTTTCCCAATTGATCCGTGAAACCGGTCAATTCATCATCTGAAAAAGAAAGCTTCGCAAGTTTTGCTACGTGTTTCACTTGTTCTTCATTGATTGCCATAATATCCCTCTTTCTTTTGTCAATTTTCAATCATTTTATCATATCTCTGTTAGAATTCACGTTTTTTTCTTGAAATTTTTTGAAAAAATAGTCAATTCAAACAATTAGTTAAAAAAGTATTCTACTAGACTTGATGCCTTTTTATAATACTCGTTCGTTAATAGAAACGTCAACAATCTTCTGGACAAAATAGCCTAATCTGTATGACTTTCTTCGATCGCTTGGATCATTTGCTTTTCATCCCAAACTTCTACACCCAGATTTTGTGCTTTTGTCAGTTTGCTTCCTGCATCTTCTCCAGCTACCACGATATCTGTCTTTTTAGAAACGCTGCCCGTGACTTTACCGCCAAGATTTTGGATTTTTTCTTTTGCTTTCTCGCGAGTATATTCAACAAGTTTTCCAGTCAATACAACCGTTTTATCTTTAAATGGTGATTCAATTTCTGCTAATTGGCTTTGGCGAAACCCTTTATATTCGAGATTTACACCTCGATCCACTAACTCTTGCATTAACTCATGAACCTCTTCATTTTCAAAATAGGTTACGACACTGTCGGCAATCGTCTCACCAATCGTGTTCAGACTAACTATTTCTTCTTTGGTTCCCTTACTCATAGCTTCAAGACTGCCGAAATGCTCCGCTAAAATCCCTGCAGCTTTCGCACCGACATGACGAATTCCTAAGCCGAATATCAGCCGTTCAACTGAATTTTCACGGCTAGCATCGATCGCCTGTAAAATATTTTCTGCTGATTTATCTTTGATCTTATCTAAAGTCAATAACTGATCTTTATCCAACGCATAGAGATCTGCCACATCGGATACTAGTCCTTTATCAAACATTTGTGCTAAAACACGAGGCCCTAATCCTTCGATATTCATCGCATTGCGAGAAACGAAATGGCTCAAGCCTTCTTTGATTTGTGCCGGACATTTAGGATTGATACAGCGTAGTGCTACTTCTTCATCCAAATGAACCAACTCACTGCCGCAAATCGGGCATTTCGTTGGGATGGGATAAGGTTCACTATCCTCAGGCCGCTTATCCAAAATAACCCGGGATACCTCTGGAATAATATCACCCGCTTTATAGACTAAAATCGTATCTTTCAAACGGATATCTTTTTTCTCGATGTAGTCACTGTTATGAAGACTTGCACGTCCAACCGTAGTCCCGGCTAATCGGACCGGTTCCATGATTGCTGTGGGGGTTAATACTCCCGTCCGTCCAATGGTCCAATCGATGTCCAAAAGAGTTGTTTGCGCTTCTTCCGGTGGGAACTTATAGGCTGTTGCCCAGCGCGGAGCTTTTACTGTAAAGCCTAACTCATCTTGTAAATCGAACTCATTCACTTTGATGACGATCCCATCGATTTCGTAAGACAATTCATCTCTCGTTTCATGAAAATTTTCGATGTACTCCCAAACTTCATCGATCGTTTCACAGACCCGATGTTCAGGATTCGTACGAAAGCCTAAACGAGACATTTCATTTAGCGCATGATCTTGCGTAGTAGACTCCAATGGACCGAAATCAGCGAGGGTGTACAGAAAAGTACTCAAGTTTCGTTTGGCTGCTACGCGCGTGTCTAATTGACGCAAACTACCTGCCGCGGCATTTCGAGGATTGGCAAAAACTTCTTTGCCATCTTCTTCTCGCTGTTTATTCAGTTTAACAAATGAAGCCTTTGGCATATAACACTCACCACGAACTTCAATTGATAAAGGTTCTTTCAAACGCAGTGGAATCGATTTTACCGTTTTTAAGTTTTCTGTGATATTTTCGCCAACGGTTCCATCTCCTCTGGTCGCTCCTTGAACAAAAACACCTTGCTCATACTTTAATGAGATCGATAAGCCGTCAATTTTTAGCTCACAACAATAGGAAACAGGGTGTCCTACTGCTTTTTTTACCCGTTCGTCAAAGGCAATTAATTCTTCTTTGCTGAATACATCATTCAAACTATATAGAGGAATATCATGCACTACTTTTTCGAAACCTTCTAAGACAATCCCACCAACGCGTTGGGTAGGCGATTCAGGTGTAATTAAATCAGGATATTCGGTCTCGATCTCAACTAATTCCTGATATTTTTTATCGTAAACAAAATCTTCCACCGAGGGCTGATCCTGTACATAATATTCATGGGCATACTGATTCAATTCGTCGCGAAGTTCGGCTGAACGCTTCTCCGCTGCTTGAAAAGTTATTGGTTCCAAGAAGATCCCTCCTTATTTTAGTTGCTAGTTTAAGATTTTTTCAATCGGTGCAAAAGCTGCTAACAATCGTTTGACACCTTGCTGTGGGAAAGCAATGTCTAGTTCGATATCTTTGGAATTGCCGCTGACTTTTACAACTGTGCCGACTCCCCATTTTTTGTGCTGAACCTTGTCACCAGGGTTCCAATTTTCATTTTCTCCGCCAGAGGCTGTTTTGTTCATTACTGGTTCACGTGTAGCATGTTGATACTTCGGCTTCATCATTTTGCTTTCAAATGGATTCGCATAGCTTTTTGATTTAGGTTGTGGTTGCATACCCACGGGGTTCAGCAAACTGTCATCAATTTCAGCTACAAATCGTGAAGGCTGATTGTATTGTGTTTTTCCATACAGTGTTCGAGAAAAAGCGTTAGTCAAATACAGACTTTCTTCAGCACGAGTAATCCCCACATATGCCAATCGACGTTCCTCTTCTAATTCGGATTCTTCCATCAACGAACGAGATAGCGGGAATATTTTTTCTTCCATACCGATCAAGAAGACGATTGGAAATTCTAATCCTTTAGCCGCGTGTAGTGTCATTAAAGTAACTTGGGCACTTTCTTCTTGATAGTCGTCTAAATCTGACACTAAGGCTAAATCGTTCAAGAAGACCGCCAATTTTTCCTCAGGCGCATCCGCATCTTCTTCTTGTGTTTCATTACGTTTGTCAAACTCCTGCGTGACCGTACGGAATTCTTCTAAGTTTTCTAAACGAGATTCAGCCTCTAAAGTACGCTGATTTTTCAACTCATCCAAGTAGCCCGTTCGTTCTAATACTTGATCGACTATATCGGTAACTGGCAAATAAGTAACCATTTCTTGAAATTGCGTAATCATCGTACCGAACTCACCGATCATCCGTCCCGCTTTCCCCGAAATATTAGCTAAATCAACATTTTGGGCCGCTTCTACCATTGACCAGTCGTGCATCGCAGCAAAATTTCGTAATTTTTCAACCGAGGCTGCACCAATCCCTCTTTTCGGAGTATTGATGACCCGTTCAAAGCTGACACCATCACGCGGATTGTTGATGATATTCAAATAAGCAATAATGTCCTTGATTTCTTTGCGGTCATAGAATTTATGGCCCCCAACCATCGTATAAGGTACATTCGATTTCACTAAAGTATCTTCAATCACTCGGGATTGAGCATTTGTCCGATAGAGCACAGCAAAATCATTGTAACCGCGATTGTTCGTTTGAATTTCATCTTTGATTTTACTGACGATAAATTGCGCTTCATCTCGTTCACTGTCTGCACGATAATAGGTGATTTGTTCCCCGGCTTGGTTATCGGTCCAAAGACTTTTGTCTCTCCGATTGCTGTTATTTTTGATTACTTGATTCGCGGCATCTAAAATGCTTTTAGTTGATCGATAATTTTGTTCCAGCAAAATAACCGATGCATCATTATAATCTTTTTCAAAATCGAGGATATTTTGCATATCTGCACCACGCCAGCCATAGATACTTTGATCGGCATCCCCGACCACACATAAATTACGAAAGCGAGCAGCTAACATATTTACCAAAGTATATTGCGCGTGGTTTGTATCTTGGTACTCATCTACGTGTAAATAATGGAATTTATTTTGATAATAAGTTAAGACATTCTCGTTGTCTTGGAATAAGCGAATCGTATTCATAATCAGATCATCAAAATCCATACTTTGATTATTTCTCAAGGCCTTTTGGTAGGCATCATAGCAACGAGCCACGATCTCCTCAAAGAAAGAACCTTGACGCTCCGCGTAAGATTCCGGTGTTAACAACTCATTTTTAGCATTGCTGATTGCTCCTAAGATAGAACGAGGATCATATTTTTTAGGATCAATATTCAAATCTTTCAAAATTCGTTTCATCAATGTCAATTGATCAGAACCATCTAAGATCGTAAAATTCCGATCATAGCCGATCGCATCTACATCACGTCGTAAAATTCGAACACACATCGAGTGGAAGGTAGAAACCCAAACATCCTCGCCGCCTTGACCTAAAATGGTATTAACCCGCGCCTTCATTTCTCTTGCGGCCTTATTCGTAAATGTAATCGCTAAGATATTCCACGGATTTACATTTTTTTCTTCTATTAAATAAGCAATGCGATGTGTCAAAACCCGCGTCTTTCCACTTCCAGCTCCCGCCATAATCAATAATGGGCCTTCCGTATGAAGAACCGCTTCTTTTTGTTTAGGGTTAAGTCCTGCTAACAACTCCTGTTTGTTTGGCATGCAAAACGTCCTTTCTCTATTCAATCTTTTTCATTATAGCATCTCAGAAACTTTCATGACACTAGCAACATTTCAAAAAAACGAATTCATTGATTCCTTCTTGTTTTTCTTAGGAATTCGCGCTAAATTAAGTAATGGTATGGAGGGAAATTCATGAAAAATGAACATGAAATAAAACGTTTAGATAGTACTAAAGTTTTTTTTATTTTGAAAGGGGTTTTGATCGGAGCCATTGCAGGCATTATTGTCAGTTTATTTCGTCTGCTAATTGAGGAGATGATGGAACGTGTTGTCACTCTTTATCTTTGGTTTCACGACAATCCTTTCTGGCTGATTCCTTGGATGCTAGTTATGCTTACTTTCGCATTGATTGTTGGCTTGCTGATAAAATCTGATCCGAACATCAAGGGCAGTGGAATTCCACAGGTCGAAGGAACCTTACAAGGTGAAATCAAATTAAATTGGTTTTCCATTCTTTGGAAAAAATTTGTCGGCGGTATCTTATCCGTCGGTTCAGGATTGTTTCTAGGACGTGAAGGCCCCTCAATTCAATTAGGAGCAATGGTTGGGCAAGGTTTTGGCGAATACACGCAGGCATCAACTTCTGAAAAGAAGATTTTTATTTCTAGCGGAGCTGCTGCTGGATTAGGAGCCGCCTTCAATGCGCCGATTGCTGGATTGCTGTTTGTAATTGAAGAAGTGCATCATCACTTCTCTCCATTAATTTGGCTTACTTCACTAACAGCCGCCTTAACAGCAAACTTAGTTTCGTTAAATTTTTTCGGTCTAAAACCTGTTCTATTTATTGCTGATGTACCTTCACTACCTTTGAAATATTACGGCTTATTGATTTTATTAGGAGCCATTTTAGGAGTACTTGGTTATGTTTATCAAATAGTACTTTTAGCTTTACCGCTACTGTATAAGCATACTCATTTGCCAGAACATCTTTATGGAATCGTTCCATTTTTACTGATCATTCCAGTAGCCTTCTTTTTCCCACATTATTTAGGAGGCGGTAATCAGATCGTTTTATCCATTGGAGAAAATAATCTTTCATTGTCATTGTTGATTTTTCTATTTTTCTTACGTTTCATTTTCTCCATGATTTCTTATGGCGCGAATTTACCAGGAGGGATTTTCTTACCTATTCTTACTCTAGGTGCTTTAATTGGCGGAATTTATGGCACCATTTTACATCAATCGTTTGGTATGGATGCTATGTTAATTCGCGACTTTGCGATTTTTGCTATGGCTGGATATTTCACTGCTATCGGAAAAGCTCCATTAACAGCAATCATTTTAGTAACCGAAATGGTGGGCAACATTACCCATTTGATGCCGCTGGCCGTTTGTTCCTTAACGGCTTATGTAATCAATGATCTGCTAGGAGGCAATCCAATTTACGAATCATTGCTTGAACGTTTACTCAAAGGTCATCTTCCAAGTATCACCGGAAACAAAACCATCATTGAATTCCCTGTCACAGCTGAGAGCAGCTTAGATGGCACGATGGTTCGTGATTTTAACTGGCCTAAAGAAATGCTGTTGATCTCAATTCGTCGCGGTTCATCGGAAATACTCACTCATGGGGATACCGTTATGAAAGTTGGAGACTTGTTGATGATTCTTACAGATGAAGGATATACACAAAAGATTAGAACGCTGATTCGGGAACGATCTGATGCTGCGATTGCAAAAAAACAAGATAAAGCAATACGAGGATGAGCTAGGCTCACCCTCGTATTTTTTGGACTAATTTTTCATTTACATAAACAGAAACCTGACCATCATTTACCGGAAATGTTCCTTGGCCATTTTCATCTAAAACAATTTTCGCCTCATTATTTCCAAGCAAATCAACAAAAGTCTCTCCTTCATGAATGGCACTGATAGTCATTTCTTTTTCCCCGCCTTTGGCATTGGTCATAATAACTGCCGCACCGGATTCAGCTTGGTCAAACTCGCCAGTTAATGTCCAACCAATCACATCTGGATCGTCGAAATAATCTGCTTGGCTCCCAAAGTTTAACTCCTCCCGTAATTTAATCATGGAGTTTAAACCCTCTCCAACAGCTTCAGCATTTTCTGTTCCGTAAAGATCTCCCCAAAATACAACGGGAATCCCTTCATTTCTTAATAAAATCAAACTATAGCCATGCAGCTTAAACCAACCTTCTACCCATGACTCTAAACTCTGACCGTGTTGCGTATCATGATTATCCACAAATGTTACGGACCAGTCGGGACGGGTTTCAATCAGCGTTCCGGCAAAAATTTGCCGCATATCGAATTCACCCATAGTTGAGGCCGCCTGAAACAAATTAAAATGCAATGGCACATCAAAAAGTGAAATTAGATTGCCTGATGAGTCCAAATATTCTTGCAGTTTTTCTAACTCATCCGACCAATATTCACCAACAACAAAAAGTTCTTCGTCTTTTTCCTCGCGTCGATGCAAAATCCAATCCACAAATAGGTCAAATCGAATATGTTTGACTGCATCCAAGCGGTATCCGTCGACTCCTGTCACCTCTTGGTACCATTTTCCCCACTTGTCCAGTTGTTCGATAGTTTCAGGATTTTCCATGTCTAGATTACAACCCATCAAATAATCAAAGTTGCCGTTTTCATCGTCAACTTTTGGTTCCCATCCTTTGTCGGCGAAGTTGAAGATTGCATGATCCTTTTCACGGGCATCATAATCAACACCAGAAAAATTCTTCCAATTCCATTGATAGTCGTTGTATTTCCCTTGCCGACCAGGAAAAGTAAATTTTGTCCAAGCCTCAATTTCTTCTGTCCCAGAACTTGGTTTGGTTCGATCATCAAATTGATAAGAAACTGCTGAGACAACTTCTGTCTCATCGGCCCCCATAAAATGATCAAAAACGATATCAGCATAAACCTTCAAACCAGCTTTTTTCAATGCAGCAACACTGCTCAAATATTCTTCTTTCGTTCCATACTTGGTTCGAACGCTCCCCTTTTGGTCGAATTCACCAAGATCATAAAGATCATAGGTTCCATAACCAACATCATTCGCGCCTTCAGCTCCTTTATAAGCCGGCGGCATCCAGATAGCATTAATTCCAAAGCGACGTAGTTCTTCTGCTTTTTCAGCCAACGTTTTCCAATGATTGCCGTCAGCAGGAAGATACCATTCAAATCCTTGTAAAATTGTTTGTTTTCCCATAATCTTCACCTCTATATCTATCATACAGAAAATGAGAGTTTCTTCATAATAAGATGAATCAAATTCAACATCTTAAATGTTTTTGGATGTTTATGACCGTTTATGGTTGAAATGCAAAAATAATTGTGGTAATATTTCAAATGAAGGAGGATTGAAAATGCTTACAGAAGAACGACATAAAAAAATTATTGAGTGGCTAGAACGCGATGGATTGGTTAAATCACAAGATTTAGTGCTGTGGTTGGACTCTTCTGAGTCGACGGTTCGCCGCGACCTGCAGGAGTTGGAAGACTTAGGTTTATTGGAGCGCGTCCACGGTGGTGCAAAACGGCCACAACATCTTGAACAAGAACTTGGAATGACTGAAAAATCATCCAAAAACGTTCAACAGAAAAAAATTGTTGCCAAATATGCTGCGGATTGTATAGCTGAAGGCGATGTCATCTATTTAGATGCCGGCACCACGACTTCAGAAATGATTCCTTTTCTAATCAATCAAGCAATCACAGTCGTGACGAATTCAGTTGGTCTTGCGGCACGTTTAGTAGAAGCTCAAATTGCGACAATCGTATTAGGCGGTCGAATAAAATTGACCACTGATGCCGTTGTAGGTTCTCAGGCTTTAGAACAATTGAAACAATATCGTTTCAATAAAGCCTTTATGGGTATGAATGGTATTCATATTGAGAGCGGCTACTCCACCCCTGATCCTGAGGAAGCGATTTTAAAACGCGCCGCGATCCAACAAGCCGAAGAAGCCTTCGTGCTTGTTGACCATAGCAAATTTAATCAAACAAGCTTTGTTAGTGTCGCTCCATTGTCAGCAGCTTCGATCCTCACAGATACCTGTCCTTTGGTTATCCATGATCAAATCACAGCACAAACTACCTTGAAGGAGGTTTCTGTATGATTTATACAGTTACACTAAACCCATCGATTGATTATATCGTTCATGTCGATCAACTAACAATTGGTGATGTCAATCGAATGAAAAGCGATTTAAAATTGCCTGGAGGAAAAGGCATCAATGTTTCACGTATTTTGAAACGGATTGATAATGATTCGACTGCTCTAGGTTTTCTCGGCGGCTTTACCGGTCGTTTCATCGAAGAATGGTTGGAACGCGAAACCATTCAAACAAATTTCACGACAGTCGCTGACGACACTCGAATCAATATCAAATTGAAAGCCAGCGAAGAAACCGAAATTAACGGACAAGGGCCTATCGTTTCAGAGAACGAAATGGACGCGTTAAAAAAAGTTTTAGGGAATTTAGCGGCGGAAGATATCGTTGTTTTATCTGGAAGTAAACCAGGCAGTGTTCCCACTGGCTTTTATCAAGAATTAATAAAAATCATTAGATCACAAGGGGCTTCATTCGTCATTGATACTACCGGGACCGATTTAATGGATGCATTGGAAAACGGCCCTCTATTGGTAAAACCTAATAATCATGAATTGGCCGATTTATATCAAACAACATTCAATTCGGTTGAAGATATTTATCCGTTCGGTCAACGCTTATTAGATGAAGGTGCACAACATGCGTTAGTTTCTATGGCTGGCGACGGAGCGTTACTATTTACTAAGGATGGTATTTACCGCTCGAATGTCCTGAAACGTCCGGTTAAAAATTCCGTCGGCGCTGGTGATTCAATGATTGCTGGATTTGTTGGTAATTTTACCAAAAAGCAAGATCCTGTTGAAGCATTCAAATGGGGCGTCGCTTGCGGAAGTGCTACGACTTTTTCAGACGATTTAGCCACAGCAGATTTTATTCAAGCTTTATTACCGGAAGTACAAATCACGAAAGTAAAATAGACTTGGTTTGCCCTTCTGTTAAAAAATATGTACCCTACTAGAATTTGGAGGAATTATGATGGATATTAAAGATTTATTGATCAAAGATGCCATGATTATGGACCTGCAGGCGACGACTAAAAAAGCCGCAATCGATGAAATGGTGCAAAAAATGTATGATGCCGGTCGAATCTCGGATATTGATGTTTACAAAGAAGGTATTTTAAATCGTGAAGCTCAAACTTCAACTGGTTTAGGCGATGGTATCGCGATGCCTCACGCAAAAAACAGTGCAGTTAAAGAAGCTACGGTTTTATTCGCAAAAAGTAAAAATGGTGTCGATTATGAATCATTAGACGGCCAACCTACCTACCTATTCTTTATGATTGCTGCTCCTGAAGGTGCCAACGATACTCACCTCCAAGCTTTAGCAGCGTTATCACGACTTTTGATCGACCCTGATTTTGTTGCAAAACTGAAAACAGCGGAAACGCCTGATCAAGTCCAAGCTACTTTTGAAGCGGCGGAAAAGGCAAAAGAGGCTGAAGAAAAAGCCGAAGCTGAAGAAAAAATCAAGGATACTAACCGTCAGTATATTGTTGCGGTAACTGCCTGCCCTACTGGAATCGCTCATACCTACATGGCTGAAGATGCTTTGAAGAAAAAAGCAAAAGAAATGGGCGTTGATATTAAGGTTGAAACAAATGGTTCAGAAGGAATCAAACATCGCCTAACTGACGAAGATATTTCTCGGGCAGCTGGTGTCATTGTGGCAGCTGACAAAAAGGTTGAAATGAATCGTTTCAATGGAAAAGAATTGGTTAACCGTCCAGTAAGCGATGGTATTCGCAAGCCAGAGGAATTAATCAACTTGGCTTTAAGCGGAACTGCTCCTGTCTACCATGGCAATGGCGAAGAAGCTTCATCTGAGGAAGAAAAAAGCGATAACGGAACACTAGGTCAACGGATTTATAAAGATTTGATGAACGGTGTTTCACATATGCTGCCATTCGTTATCGGCGGCGGAATCATGATTGCTTTATCATTCATGATCGACCAGTTTATGGGCGTACCACATTCTGAATTGGCAAACTTAGGGAACTACAACCAAGTTGCTAGATGGTTCAACCAAATCGGTGGTGCTGCATTCGGCTTCATGCTTCCTGTACTTGCCGGATTTATCGCATCAAGTATTGCTGATCGTCCTGGTTTAATCGCTGGTTTTGCCGCTGGTGCTTTAGCAAATGCCGGTGGTGCTGGTTTCCTAGGTGCATTGATTGGCGGCTTCCTTGCCGGCTATGTCATCATTTTCTTGAAGAAACTATTTAAAAACTTGCCTAAATCACTTGAAGGAATCAAAGCCATTCTCTTTTATCCCTTCTTTGGATTAATGATTACTGGTTTCTTGATGCTTCTAGTCAATGTTCCTATGAAAGCAATTAACGATGGATTAAATGGTTTCTTAACTGGTCTTAGCGGGTCAAACGCCATCTTATTGGGTGCTTTGCTAGGCGGCATGATGGCTATTGACTTAGGTGGTCCAATCAATAAAGCAGCATATGTCTTCGGTACTGCAACATTAGCTTCATCTGTTGCACAAGGTGGTTCAATCGTGATGGCAGCGGTAATGGCCGGCGGGATGGTTCCTCCATTGGCAATTTTTGTTGCTACTCGTTTGTTCAAAAACAAATTTGAAAAGAGCCAAGTTGATGCCGGTTTGACAAATATCGTCATGGGACTTTCCTTCGTTACAGAAGGCGCAATTCCATTTGCAGCAGCCGATCCAATTCGTGTCATTCCAAGTTTTGTTGTTGGTTCAGCTCTAGCTGGTGGTTTAGTCGGAGCAGTTGGAATCAAATTGCTTGCTCCTCACGGTGGGATCTTCGTTGTGCTGTTGTTGAGCCACCCATTACTATATCTGTTGTTTATCGCTATCGGCGCGATTGTTTCAGGTGTTATCTATGGTTTAGTAAAAAAACCAGTAGCTCAATAAACTAAAAAAATTCCACTCTCGATATGAGAGTGGAATTTTTTTACATCCAACGATCTTTTCTATGAATACGAACTGGCTGAGGTTTTGGTTTGATCATAAATAAGATCATACCAATAAAGAAAACTGCAATTGATAAAGGAATCTCTAATGCTGCAAGCGGCAACGCAAAAATCAGTCCAACAATCAGTAAACAACTACCCATAATCTTGATATATCTTCGATCCATACTAACCTCTCCTTTTTTCATATTAAAGAATTACCTTTTCCAAAGAAAAATAATTCGATTTTCAAGCCAAATATCATCCTATCAAATTTCAAGAATATCCAATTGATTTTTAGCCGATACTTTTTTCTGATCAATAAACGAAACAATCAAATGCTTCGCCTCCTTTTCCAAAGAAAAGGTCAATGAATCATTTTTTCGACTAACCTGATGAATCGTCATATCTTTTAGTGCCAGCTTCAATTCTTCCAACGGAAAATCCAAAAAAGCTTTCTTTGGAATAAATAATTGTAAAACAGCTGTGTACTCTTTGTAGCGCATATCTTGGATCTCAAATTCAATCGAATCTCGAATATAATACTCGAAAGCCGCTAAGCCTTTGTCTAATGTTAACTCAGGATACAGGATGTGATAATTCATCATTCGTTCACTCTCATCATCAATCCACGGAAAATAGGCTAACGCGTTTAGCCCGCCCTTCATTCGATTTACTCGATACTGATTGGTTAAAAAATTATAAGTGCGGGTCACAAAATATGAGGCATCACTTTTTTCGGTTGGCTGAAATTGATCGTTTTGATATTGTACCGTTTGAATGACTGTATCTTCAAATGCAAATTCAATATACGGTTGCTTCAATAACCCGACGCCGTTTGTATAAGACAATTGTGAAATACCCAATTGATCACGGAACAACTGTTGAAATTTCAAATTCGCCTCTTCCTGCCATTGGAAAGGGTCCTTGTGTAATTCAAAAAAAACTCCCGAACCAAGCTCTGCCACTCGCTCAACTTGTTGAATATCCAACAAAAGCTGTCTAGCAAATAACTTTTTGTAAGGTTCGCCCAAAAACAACCACCAACACGCCGTTAAGCAAACACCTTTATAGAAAACATCATAACCAGGAAAAACATTGCAATCTACTACAATATCGCCATTAAGTCCCTTCATCATTGGCAGTGCATTGGTCTCATCAGCCGTTTCGAATGATCGACGCTTTGAGAGTTCGCTTGTATTATGATACAAGTATTCTTCATAGGAACGAATATAAGCAAAGAAACCATGTTCAATCAACCGGGATTTTAAATAATCTAGATAGACAGTCTCCCAATAATAAAAGTTTTTCTTGTTGATAATACATTTTTCAAACAAGGTATCGCCTAAGACGTGAATAGTGGTTTCTTCCTCCGCATTTTTTAGTTGCAGCCAGAAATCTTCCTTCATACCAAAGTCTGCGATAACTTGTTGCAAAAGTCTCAGATCAAATGCCCGCTCTTTTCCGTTAATCAACATCATGTCTGGTTCCAGCAATAGACGACTCATGATTAGCCAATCATTGATCTTCGATTGAATATCGGCTTGCTTTAAATCGTAAAGCTGGCTGACGCTATATAACTTTTGATTTTTTTCCATTGCCTTCCCCTTTCTCATTACTCTATTATAATTATATCTTAAAGATTTAAAAAACCCTATGAAATTGATTACTAAGTTTCAAAAAATTGTATACTATAATAAATTGTGTTAAAACTAAAAATGGAGGTGTTTTAGATGGGCCTGAAATTTGAGAAAACCGATGATTTAGATAAGTTGTTTGAATCATTTGCAGTTGATCCAGACAAAAAAGTGCAGAAGGACGAGGACATCCAAAAGTTCTTAAAACCAAAAATTGAACAAACAGATAAAAAAAAGGATCAGGCTTAAGCCTGATCCTTTTCGATTGCAGCTTCAATTGCCTGCCAAGCTTCTTCTTTTCCTTTTTTTGTTTCCGAAGAGAAAAGAATGAAAGTATCATTTGGATCAAAATCTAATTTTTTCTTGATAGCACTAGTATGCTTATTCCACTTCCCACGAGGTATCTTATCAGCCTTTGTTGCAACGACGATCACTGGAAGGTTATAGTATTTCAGAAATTCATACATTTGAATGTCTTCTTTACTAGGATCATGCCGTACATCAACTAATGAGACTACTGCACGCAGTTGTTTTCGCGTAGTAATGTACGTCTCGATCATTTCGCCCCATTTTGCCCGCTCAGTCTTAGAGACTTTTGCATAGCCGTAACCAGGTACGTCAACAAAATGCAAAGCATTTTCGATTAAATAAAAATTTAAAGTCTGCGTTTTTCCTGGTTTACCTGAGGTACGAGCCAAATTTTTTCGATCTATCAACGTATTGATGAAGGAAGATTTGCCTACATTCGAACGTCCAGCCAACGCTATTTCAGGTAAATCAGTTTCAGGATATTGTTTTGGTGAGACCGCGCTGATAACGATCTCTGCATTATGCACTTTCATTCTTCCACGCCTTTCAAAAAGGGTTCACAAAGGAATTTGTGAACCCTTACGTACTAACCTGCTTTTTTCTTGTCGTTATGGTACTGAATAATTGGTTTTCCTGAACCCTCAACAGAATCCTTTGTAACGATTACTTTTTCAATGGATTCATCAGAAGGAATGTCAAACATAACATCCATCATGACATCTTCAATGATTGAACGTAAGCCGCGAGCTCCAGTATTACGAGCAATCGCTTTATCAGCAATTGCATTTAACGAGTCAGCGTCGAAAGCCAAATCAGTATCATCATACGAAAGTAATTTTTGATATTGTTTGACAAGCGCGTTCTTTGGTTCTGTTAAAATACGAACCAAATCTTCTGTCGTTAATTTCTCTAATGCCGTTGTCACAGGTAAACGTCCGATGAATTCTGGAATCAAACCAAATTTCAACAAATCTTCTGGTATGATCTGCTGCATAACACTTTCATCGTCGTCAATTTTTTTATTGTTTTGACCAAATCCGATCGTCTTTTCACCTAAACGGTTCTTAACAATCGTTTCGATCCCATCAAAAGCTCCGCCAACGATAAATAAGATATTCGTTGTGTCGATTTGAATAAATTCTTGATGCGGATGTTTACGTCCACCCTGAGGCGGAACACTAGCAACAGTTCCCTCAAGAATTTTAAGCAAAGCTTGCTGAACCCCTTCGCCTGACACATCACGGGTAATCGAAACATTTTCACTCTTACGGGTGATTTTATCGATTTCATCAATATAAATGATTCCCTTTTCCGCACGTTCAACGTTGTAATCCGCAGCCTGCAACAGCTTTAATAAGATATTTTCAACATCTTCACCAACATAACCTGCCTCGGTCAAACTTGTTGCATCCGCAATTGCAAATGGGACGTTCAATGTTCTTGCCAAAGTCTGCGCTAAGAATGTTTTCCCTGAACCAGTTGGTCCAATCAAACAAATATTACTCTTTTGCAATTCGACTTCATCTATTCCATCATTCTCAGTATTCACTCGTTTATAGTGATTGTACACAGCAACTGATAAAGCTTTTTTTGCTCGATCTTGTCCGATAACGTATTGATTCAATACATCTAATAGTTCTTTCGGTTTTGGCACATCAATAAATTCACGAATAGCTTCCTCATGGAATTCTTCATCTATAATCTCTTTACAAAGGTCGATACATTCATTACAAATGTAAACTCCAGGACCCGCAACGACTTTCTTTACTTCCTCTTGGGTCTTTCCGCAAAATGAACAGCGAACTGTTTCACCTGCGCCTGTGCTTTCATACATGGCTTTCACCTCTTGTTTCATTCTCTACAAGTGTCTCCACGATTGCAGTCTTTATCTATAATAACATAAAGCCTTAAAAAGACAAAGAAACCAAGAGCAATTAAAAAGGAATTCTAAAAAAAAAAGTTCTCGAAAATTCGAGAACTTTTTTTCTTATTTTGCATACCAGGCCAAGCCTTCATAACGCCAACCTTTAGAGACTAAATTATTTTTCTCATTCGTGTTCAACGTATAATGATGTGAACCAGCTTTGGCATTAGGATTATATAAACGATGCAACGCATTTGATCCCCCAGAATACCAAGAAACACCTTCATAACGCCAGCCTTTAGAGACTAAATTGTTTTTCTCATTCGCATTCAGCGTATAATGATGATCTCCTGCGTTCGGATTGTACAAACGATAGACCGGATTTCCTGAAGTCGGTCCATTCCAACCAATCCCTTCATATCTCCAACCCTTTGAAACCAAATTATTTTTTTCTGCAACGTTCTGTGTGTAGAAATGCTCTCCGCTATTTGGATTGTATACACGATACATTTGCACACTGTTTGCCGGTGGTGTTGGTGTAGGGTTACTGAATGTCGATGTATAATCCGCATTAATATCAAAATTACCGCTAACACCTGGGAATGATAGTTGTGAAGACCACTGCCAAGCGCCATATTGAGTATAGAAGTTCGTAGTCGAAAGATTATAAGGGTATGCTGCTACCCATATATTTTTATTACCGATAGTTGCAGCATTAATACGCCCAGTAGTTAACCAATTTAACCCAATATAATGGCGTACATTACCATACCCTAGCGATTTTAATCGATTTTCGAAAGCTCTAGAATTATTGGTATGGTTTCCTTTACCAAGGATCTGTGGTTCCTCGATATCATTTACCATCACGGTACCACTACTAAGACCAAATCTTTTGGCCGCAGCTGCAAAATAATTGGCCTCTGCAACTGCTTGTGCATCACTTGTGAACCAACTATAGTGATAAGCAGAAACTTTCATTCCAGCTGCCATCGCGTTATTGATTTAAGATTGCGCATTAGGATTTGTGTAGCTCGTTGCTTCTGTTAATTTGACAACAACTCCCGTAACGCCATAGTCTTTCATTTTTTGAAAGTTCGCAACGGAAATGTTTCCGTTATGGGAAGATATATCAACGAAACTTTTACTTGGTGTATTCGTATTTGTCGCCGAAACAGATGGTAATGATGCAAATAACTGTATCGTTGGATAAAGATCCGAACGCCCTTTCGGCAGGCTCATTGTTCCTTCAGCCGTATCAATTTGTGTCTCAGGTACTACCATTTCTTCTTCCGTTGAGCTGTTACTCTCGGTTGTTTTTGTTGCAGCTGACGAAGTATCCGTCGTCGAATCGCTGTTCGTGGTTGTCTCAACCGTTTGGTCATCGTTCGCCTGCTGAGTTTCTTCGGCTAAAGCAATCGGTGCAGAGCTTAACAATAATATCGTTAAAAGGCTCACTCCTAGAATTTTTTTCTTCATTTTCTCCTCCTTAAGGTCTGAAAGCACTAATTAAATATAAAAACGAAAATTAGCTCGATTTATTAACAATTCAATATTACCAAATTTAAGGATTATTTTGAAGTTATTCGTTATAAATATCTATAAAAAACTGAAAAACTAAGTTATTTACTGGGCTCAAAATTGTGTTACTTATTTCAAATGCTCCTATAAAAAAAGTATGTAGCACAAAACATGTGCTACATACTCAAATTTCTGCTTAGCTTCACTAATTATTAGTTAGGTTCACAGCATTAGAAATTATTTTTCTACGGCTGTTCCCGTTACCAATTCAACAGCTTTTTTCATTTTAATGTCATGCTCTAACATATCTTCTGTTAGGACGCGACGAATTTGATCTTCTGGCATTTGATACATTTCAGCCAATTCTTTGATTTCTTTAGCGATGTCTTCTTCAGAAGCCTCGATTTTTTCTGCTTCAACGATTGTTTCCATCACTAAGTTTGTTTTAACACGGCCTTCTGCTTCACCTTCAAATTGAGTGTGAAGATCCTCTTCAGTAGAACCAGTCAATTGATAATACATTTCAGGTGAAATACCTTGACGTTGCATGTTGTTCAAGAATTCATCCATTGAACGGTGTACTTCATCATGCACCATTACGTGTGGTAGTTCAACGATTTCAGCATTTTCAACAGCTTGCTTGATTGCAGCTTCATCCTTTGCTTCTTTCGCAGCTTCTTCTTTTTGTTTTGTCAATTCATCACGGTATTTAGCTTTTAATTCGTCTAAAGAAGCTACTTCTTCGTCGACGTCTTTTGCAAAGTCATCATCTAATTCAGGCAACTCTTTTGCTTTAACTTCGTGAATCGTTACTTTGAAGATTGCTTCTTTACCAGCTAAGTCTTCAGCTTGATAGTCTTCTGGGAAAGTTACTGTTACGTCTAAGCTTTCGCCAGCTTTATGACCAACTAGTTGTTCTTCAAAACCTGGAATAAATGAGCCAGAGCCTAATTCAAGAGAATAGTTTTCTCCTTTTCCGCCTTCAAATGCTTCTTCACCAACAAAGCCTTCAAAGTCGATAACAGTTGTGTCGCCATTTTCGGCAGCTTCGTCTTCTTTAATTACTAATTCAGCTTGAGATTCTTGTTCAGTTTTCAAACGAGCATCTACATCAGCATCTGAAACCTCAACATCTTGTTTAGGAACTTCTAGTTCTTTGTAGTCTCCTAATTTTACTTCTGGTTTTACAGTTACTTCTGCTTTGATGACCCAAGCTTCGCCTTTTTCCATGCTGTCTACATCAATTTTTGGTTGAGAGACTGGATCAATGCCTGCTTCTTTAACAGCAGCTTCATAAGCTGTTGGTAATACATCGTTCAACGCATCTTCATACAACGCTTCTTCACCGTACATCCGGTTAAATACTTGGCGAGATACCTTCCCTTTGCGGAAGCCAGGTACATTTAGATTTTTTTTCACTTTGTTGAATGCATTTGTTAATCCTTTTTGAATCTCAGTTTGTTCAATTGAGAAAGTTAACACACCATCATTGGTGCCTGTTTTTTCAAAATTTGCAGTCACGTTTGTTCCCTCCGAATACTAATATACTTGCATTTTGCATACCATTAAATATTACACTACTGATTGTGAATTGTAAATATAAAGCTTTTACTCTCGGCATTTTTTAATGATAATCGAACATCAGTTGTTTTATTTTCTTTCTAATGGTTTCTATTCCCTCATCAAGAGGCTCCGATTGCTCAGAGTATTCCGTTAAATAACTGGCTACCCATGCTTTAGGTTTCATGAAGGAGCTTTGCAAAGGATACAAGAAGGCCATTTCTAACTTGACCTGTTCTAGTAAATTACTCAAAAGAATCGGATCATCATCTCCTAGTTGCTCATTCAAACGATTTTCAATTTCAATTTCTAACGTTCCGTCAGAGCCGGACTCTGCTGGCGACAGCTCCATGATTTCATCTTGAATCGTCAAATAGCGGACTTTATCAGAACTACCAACTCGAGCCAAACTTTCAAATAAATAGCTGCGAACTAGGGGAAACACTTTAGGATCGATCATGAACTTTTCGGACATTGATTTCAGAAGTTCTTCTGGAAGTTGCTTGATCTTTCTAACCAACATTAATTGCTCCATTGATGCAAGTGAAGGCAATTGATTTAATTCCGTTTCGAGTTGTCTCACCGCTGCCTGTTGCTGCTTTTGGTAAAATGCCTCTTGATCGTCAATACGCATCAGCCAAAGTTCTTTTTGCTCTTCAGTTAGATGCCTAACCTTTTGTGCCCTCCACAAGAACTCACGAGCGGCAAAAAAGTTCTGAGAATACACCTGAATCTGTAAATATAAATCGATTGCTTCTGGTGTCTCCAGATAGTCATCTGCCATTTCTTGTGCATATTCCAAAGATCCAACAAAGTCGCCTTGTTCTAAAGCGAGACTCGCAATCAGACGGTTAAGCTTAGGCGAAGGACTTATTTGGTATGCAAGTTTGTAATTTTCTAATGCCTGAAGATAGTTTCCTTCTGAAAAGGCCTCTTCAGCAAGAGTTAAATAATACTGATCATTATTGGGAAATTCTATCGGACTCATTCTTGTATAAACCCTCTCTAGCCGCTAACAAATTTAATGTTACAACACTGGTGTCAGAAAAATAGTCGCCAATGTGTTGTTTGTTTGGTGTAAAAATAGTTACAAGGTAACCTAACATAAAAATCGATCCACGTAGAACAAAACGACAGGCCCCTTCACGAACAAAAACAGTTTGCCAACTTAAGTCTTCCTCACTAAAGCAGACTACTCTGATTCCAAAAGCCATCTTACCAATCGTTTGACCATGATTTAGCTTTGTCATTAAAATAAAATACGCCAAATAGATCAATAATGCCAAAAAACCATAAATACTTAATAGTTCAGAACTCTTAGTTACATTTAATAAATTGGCAGGTAGGCCTAATAGGATTCCTGTGATCGCTGAAACACACAATAAATCTAACAAATACGCAAAAAATCGAATCCAAAAACCCGCATAAAAATAATCAGGATAATGATGGAACTGAGCTTTCCGCTTTTTCTTTTCAAGCAGCTGACTAACAGGACCCACTGCGGGTGGTCTTTGACTAGTTTCTTCAGTCATCTCTATTTACCTCCGTAAAGGTACATTGCCTTAGGAGCTTGTGGTGTGCCAACGCTTTCGACAATGTTTCTAATTAGATCTTCTTGTGATGGTTTAATTCCTTGCAGCTCTGCTAAGCTATTACCCAACCACGTATTCATAAAATTAGTAGATCCGCTAGTATATGAAACAACTTTCGCATCATTCAACCCTTTATCTTTCTTTAAGGCTTTCAGCGCTTGATCTGGATACCCAATGTTATCTACCAGACCATTCTCGACAGCTTGTGCTCCATCGTAAATTCTTCCATCAGCTAATTTACGCACTTGAGCTTCATCCATCTTTCGTCCTTCAGCGACAGTCTTGACAAATCGACCATACATGCTGTCCACGAAAGTCTGCAAAACTTCTTTATCCTCCTTCGTTTGCGGACGAGAAGAAGAGCCAATATCTTTTAATGCACCGCTTTTAATTGTTGCATCTGTAATTCCAAGTTTTTCCATTAATCCAGAATAGTTCATGCTAGACATAATAACGCCTATGGAACCTGTCATAGTGTCTTCTGTAGCATAAATCCGATCAGAATTGGCCGCGATATAATAGCCCCCGCTAGCCGCCTGGCTTTCCATCGAAGCATAAATAGGAATTTTTTTCTCCTTTTGAAGCTCTTTCAATGCACGGGTAATTTCCGCAGTTTCATAAACAGAGCCTCCAGGAGAGTTAATCTCTAGCAAAACTCCTTTTACAGTCGAATCTTTTTTGATCTTAGCCAATTGTTTCATAAAAGATTCATGATTATACCCTCCGCTAGAAAACAATCCACTTGTACCGTCATCCACAATCGTACCTTCTACTACTAACTTAACAATTTTTTTATTGCTCGAGCCAGACTCTTCGACTTTTTCTTGCGGCTCATCCGATCCATATAATAGTTCATTTACTTGACTTAGTTCTTTTTTATTATCATTTCTGCGGCTAATCGTTGATGACAGCACTGAAAAAAATAACAGTGCTATTGCGATAACGACAGCAACCCAACGTCTTTTATTCATCAGTTTCCTCCTAAATTCTAATATAGATTACGAATAACCAAAACTTTCTCTATCGGTCCATCGCCATTCATTTTTTCCGCTTTTTCTAGTAACGAATATCCGCCAAAAAATTCATGGGTTAAAGGATCTTCAATTTTGAATGATTGTGCTTCTTCAATACTTAAAGCGTCCGGATTAATTTCCTGAATACTATCCCATCCGGTATCTAAGAAAATTTTCGTTTCATCAGTGATTTTTGGATCTTCAGCAAGTTGTGTCAAAAATTTGCGTAATTCACCGACTGTTAGATTTTCTGGTTGATTCATTTAGTTTTCCCCTCTCATTTTTTTGTGAAATAAAAACTCACAAAAATTTAAATCAATAGAGAACAATATCTGCAAACAATAAGAAGTCATTGTATTAGTATCGCTCAGCAAATGATACTTCTTATTTTACCCTATTCTATAAATAGATGAAATGCAGAAGTCCCTTTGCTTTCCAATTCTTTTTCACAAATTCCATATATACCAATTAAGTAAAAATAAAAAAATATTTGACTAGTCGGATTGTTTATATTATATTAGTCATTGTTTCCGATAATAATACAAAAAAATCTTAATCATACCAATAAGATAGCGCCAGACCTCTTTTAGAGGTGACGAGGAAGAAGCTAATCGAACTATTCGGCGGGTAGCTTCAGGGTAGCTGTGCTCTACAGATCATTACAAAAACTTTATAAAAGAACAAAAAAATGGTCAGACAGCTCGGAAACATATAATGATAGGAAAGTAGGAAGACATTATGTGTGGAATCGTGGGAATTGTAGGAAATGAGCAGGCAACTAGCATTTTAGTTAATGGATTGGAAAAATTAGAGTATCGTGGTTATGACTCTGCTGGTATTTTTGTTGCTGATCATAATGAAGATTACTTAGTCAAATCGCAAGGACGTATCAAGGAATTAGCCGAGAAAATTGGAGAGGAAGTTCACGGCACAATTGGGATTGGCCATACACGTTGGGCAACTCATGGTGAACCAAGCGAAGAGAATGCTCATCCCCATACCTCACAAAGTAAACGTTTTGTGTTGGTTCATAACGGAGTAATCGAAAATTATGACGAGTTAAAACGGAAGTATTTAGCAAATGACGATTTTTACGGCGAAACTGATACGGAAATTGCTGTTCACTTGATTGAGTACTTTGCAGAACAAGGTATTTCGACTAAAGAAGCTTTTCGTAAGGCATTAATGGAAATTAATGGTTCTTACGCTTTTGGTTTAATCGACAAGAATGATCGTGAAACCATTTACGTTGCCAAAAACAAAAGCCCGTTGTTAATTGGATTAGGTGATGGTTTTAATGTTGTCTGCAGCGACGCGATGGCAATGTTAGAGCAGACCAATCAATTCGTAGAAATTAACGATGGCGAAATGGTCATCGTGACAAAAGATCGCGTAGAAATTGAAGATGAGGCTGGCAGCGAAATTCAACGTGCTCCTTATGAAGCAAAAATTGATCTTGCCGATATGGAAAAAGGCACCTACCCTTACTATATGTTGAAAGAAATTGACGAGCAACCAGCTACAATGCGTCGGATCATCAGTGAATACACAGATGAAACAGGAACCGTCGTTATTGAAGAGCCGTTGTTGCAAAGTTTATTGACCAGTGATCGCATTTACATCGTTGCCTGTGGCACAAGCAACAATGCTGGTTGGGCCAGCAAACAGATTATTGAGGGCTTAGCCAACATTCCAGTTGAGATTCACTTATCTAGTGAATTCGGCTACAATATGCCATTACTTTCAGAAAAACCATTCTTTATTTATCTTACTCAAAGTGGTGAAACCGCAGATAGTCGTCAAGTATTAGTGAAGACTAATAAATTGGGGTATCCTTCCCTAACTGTGACAAATGTTGCTAGTTCAACATTATCACGCGAAGCTAGTTATACAATGTTGTTACATGCGGGTCCAGAAATTGCAGTAGCATCTACCAAAGCATATACAGCTCAAATTGCAGCATTAACTGTTTTGGCAAAAGCCGTCGGTGAAGCAAAAAATATTCCGGCTGCAGAAGAGTTTGATTTGACAAAAGAATTAGGAATTGCCGCCAATGCGATGGATATAATGATCGCGGAAAAAACGATGATCGAAGGAATCGCAGAAGAATATTTGGCAACGACTCGTAATGCTTTCTATATCGGACGTTCAGAAGATTACTACGTTTCCATGGAAGTAGCTTTAAAACTAAAAGAAATTTCTTATATTCAAGCAGAAGGTTTCGCCGCTGGTGAATTGAAACACGGAACAATTGCGTTAGTTGAAGAAGGTACACCAGTTATCGGTATCATTACTGAGGCGGTGACAGCCCCTCACACTCGCGGAAATCTTCGTGAAGTAGAAAGTCGTGGTGCCCACACCTTAGTAATAGCATCAGAAGAATTAAGCAAAAAAGGCGATCAAATTATCTTACCGATCGTTCATCAATTCTTGCGTCCACTTGTCTCTGTAATTTCAGGACAACTGATTGCCTATTATGCAACGTTATTACGCGGATATGATGTTGATAAACCACGTAATCTAGCAAAATCAGTTACAGTTGAATAAGCAAAAAAAGGTTGAGATTTTTCTCAACCTTTTTTTCATATAAAAATACCCGACTCTTTTAAAGTCGGGTATTTAATATTGCTAGTCTAATCCAATTTCTTCACGAACAACTGCCGCAATTTTTTCGACGTAATAATCAACTTTTTCATCAGTCGGCGCTTCTGCCATAACCCGCAGCAGCGGTTCTGTTCCAGAAGGACGAACTAAGATACGACCATCGCCATTCATTTCAGCTTCTGCTTCATCAATGGCCTTTTTAATTGCAGGTACATCCATCGCACCATATTTATCACTTACACGAATGTTTACTAACTTTTGCGGATAGATCGTAACTTCACCAGCAAGTTCAGAAAGTTTCTTTCCGGTTTGTTTCATGATGTTCAATAATTGAACTCCTGTAAGCATCCCATCACCAGTTGTATTATAGTCTAAGAACAACACATGCCCAGATTGCTCGCCGCCAAGATTGTAATCATTTTTACGCATCTCTTCGACAACATAACGGTCTCCCACTTGGGTGATCACATCTTCTAGGCCAATTTCTTCAATTGCTTTATGAAAGCCTAGATTGCTCATTACAGTAGTCACAACTGTATTCTTTTTCAAACGTTTACGTTCAGCTAAGTACTTCGCACAAATAAACATAATACGATCGCCGTCAACAATGTTCCCTAATTCGTCCACTGCAATTACTCGATCACCATCGCCGTCAAAGGCCAACCCGGCATCTGCACCTTTCTCAACGACCATTTTCGCCAATGTTTCCGGATGTGTCGATCCCACTCCAGCGTTAATGTTTAATCCATTTGGTGAGGTTCCCATCGTGTAGAAGTCCGTTTCTAAATCAGCGAATAAGCGATTAACACTGGTAGAAGTCGCTCCATTAGCCGCGTCAACACAAACAGTTAAACCAGAAAGATCACCTGAAATTGTTTGCACTAAAAATTGAGAGTACTTCAATAAACCTTCGTGAAATTCATCCAGCGTTCCCAAACCTTCAGCAGATGGCCGAGGCAATGTATCCTCTTCAGCATCAATCAACGCTTCAATCTCAGCTTCTTGTTCATCAACTAGTTTGAATCCATCACCACCAAAAAATTTAATACCGTTGTCTTCTGCTGGATTGTGAGAAGCGGAGATCATAACGCCTGCTGAAGCCTTTTGCAGTCTTGTCAAATAGGCAACACCCGGTGTTGAAATAACTCCCAACTGAAAAACTTCAATACCGACGGATAACAAGCCAGAGATTAGGGCTGTTTCCAATAATTCACCTGAGATTCGAGTATCACGCCCAACTAAAACACGTGGACGCCCTTCACTCTCTTGATGTTGACTTAGTACATAACCGCCACAACGGCCCAACTTAAACGCTAGTTCAGGTGTTAGCTCCTTATTCGCGATTCCACGTACTCCGTCTGTTCCAAAATATTTACCCATTAAATTATATTTCCCTTCTTCATCTAGTCAGTTGATTGATTTGTCGGTTCTTCTTGACTACTCGTCATTTGAGTAGCACTTGTTTCAGAAGATCTTGAACTACCACTCGAATTTCTCGTAGCTTCAGTTACCGACGAACTAGAATGATTTGTGCTGCTAGTTTCTGAATCTTGTGTTTTTTTAAGTACTGGTGTCACTTGCGCGCTCACGGTTTTAGGATTGACTTGATAGTCACCAGATACAGGTACGTCAATAAATTTTTTGACGGTTCCTTGGATTTGGCTCACATCAACCGGAATACCGATACTGTCTATTTTATCAAGCACTGACTGTACGCCAGTAATTGTTGCTTTTGTGCGATTCAAATCGATTTTGACACTTTCAACAGCTGAAGGCAGATCGCCTTCTTGAATCGGATAAAGCGACACCTCTTTACTTGGTGTTTGAATTTCAAATGAAACAGTCACATTTTGCGGATCTGATTGAATCGGTAATGCCTCCCCGCTAGCATTCAATGCCTGAACGGGCGCCTGGATACTTTCTTGATCCGTATTAAGTTTACTGCTATCGACCGAGGCTACCACACGATCGATTTCCTTCATCGTGTTTTCGCCAGTTGTAATTTCAACTTTTTCCGGCTTAGTCGACATTTCTCCAATTTTTAAACCATTATTGCTTGTTGTACTGCTCAAAATCGGTGATACATCGAATTGTTTTTTCACTTTCTTCTCAACCGTCACAGATATTTTTTCTGGATCAATCGATGCAAAAAGGGAGCTAGACAAATTTTTAGTTTTCAAGCGAACTTCATGAGTACCGCTAGTCAATTTTGTTAAATCGGCTACAACACTAAAATCGCGTGTATCTGGATCAATTTCTTTATTTAATTGAATTCGATTTGCACCGCTTAACTTAACTGACACATTCGATGAGAAGCCATGAACAAAGTACTCATCTGAATTATAAAGAACCGTAATTGGTAAATTTTGAATAGATTCTTCATAGTTAGCCTCAGAAGAAATCAATTGACTGAAATTTTGGCCGTTCACGTTAAAAAATAGAATCAAACTAAACACTAACGAAATCAGCACGTAAGGCATATTGCTTTTCTTAAACTTAATTCTCATTTTTCGCCTCCTTTAGTCAACCCTTCCAAAAAGGTTTGTAAGAGACTTTTTTTCCCAGCGTTTTTTTCATCTGGCAGTAACTCTCTACGCATCACAGCAAGATATTCCTCCTGAGATAAATCATGAAGAAAATCATTATTCAGCGTGATACTAACCCCACCAGTTTCTTCAGAAACAATAAATGTTAACGCATCGCTTACCTCGCTAATACCCACTGCGGCTCGATGCCGAGTCCCGAATTCTTTTGGAATCAGCATGCTATCGGAAAGCGGCAAATATGCTGAAGCAACAGCGATTTTTCCATTTTTGACGATCACAGCGCCGTCATGTAAGGGAGTATTAGGTATAAAGATGTTGATCAATAACTCTCCGGTAATATCCGCATCCAAGTCAATCCCGGTTTCAATATATTCCTCTAACCCAGTAAATCGCTGAATCGTTACTAATGCACCGATTTTTCTTTTGGACATGTACTGAATCGCTTTATCAAACGCTAAAATCATCCGTTCATCATCGCGTTCTTCTCTTCTTGTTGTTTTAAAGAAAGAACTGCGTCCCAAATGCTCTAGCCCCCGCCGAACTTCCGGTTGAAAAATAACAATCGCTGCAATAACACCATACGTGATGATTTGGTTCATCAGCCACGACAATGTATGCAGCCCGATTAATTCAGCCACGATTCGAATTCCAATAAAAATCGCCACACCTTTGATCAATTGGACAGCCTTTGTTCCACGAACAAGTTCAAACAAACGATAAATCAAAAACCAGACGACAAATATATCTAAAAGGTTGACGATGATATCCCAAGTTGACAAATTCTCAGAAAAAAAGCTAAGCCAATATTCCGGTTTGAATAATTCAATTAGACGATTAGGCATAGATAACCTCTCTTTCTATCCAAAATTCTATCCAATTATACCACAGTGGTACAGGTCTAGCATAAAATTTAAACAGGAAAAAGGGCCTTAGTAAACTAAGACCCTTTAAAACTATTTGTCACGTTTCGCAGCACGTGCTGCTCTGCGGGCTGCGCGTCGCGCCTCCGCTTCTGGATCAGCTTTACGTTCTCGTTTCGGCTTAACATCAGCAGGCGTTTCATTCGTTTCTACCGACGTACCTTCAAGTTTACTACGAATTTTTTCTTCTTGTCCCGCTATTCGAGCATAGTTATAAAAACGTGTCTTAGCATCATTCACCGTTTTTTGGTATAACCGTTGCGCATCATCCGGTTGAATTCTTTCCAATGCTGAAAAACGTGTTTGTTGTTTCATAAAACCAATCATTTCATCAAAGTTTGGTTTTTTATAATCCAATGACATTGGATTCTTTCCTTTATCACGTTGAACCGGGTTGTAGCGATACAATGACCAATAGCCTGAATTAACAGCATCTTTAGCCTCTTGCAATGTTTTACTCATCCCACCGCGTAAACCATGATTGATACAAGGTGTATAAGCAATTACTAAAGATGGTCCAGGGAATTTTTCTGCCTCTTCCAAAGCTCTGATCGTTTGTATTTGATTAGCTCCAGAGGCGATTTGCGCCACGTAGACATTCCCGTAAGTCATCGCCATCAATCCTAAATCCTTCTTCGACTGATATTTACCGCCTGCAGAAAATTTCGCAATTGCTGATGCTGGTGTCGCCTTAGACGTTTGACCACCCGTATTTGAATAGACCTCATTATCCATGACTAAAATATTCACATCTGCACCGCTGGCTAAGATATGATCAATCCCACCGAAACCAATGTCATATGCCCAGCCATCTCCGCCGAACATCCATTGACTGGTTTTAACAAACAGATCATGGTTATCATATATATCCGCTAATTTTGGATCTGACAAACCTTCAGCTTCAAGTGCGGCTTTTAATTTGGTTGCTCGTTGCTGGGTACCTTCAGATTCAAACATATGATCCATCCAGTCCTCCATCAGTTCGCGCAAGTCATCAGAAACAAAGTTTAGTATTTCACCGATTTTCACTGCCAACTCTTGACGACGAGTTTGGTTAGCAAGAAACATTCCGTATCCGTACTCAGCATTGTCTTCAAATAACGAGTTCGACCAAGCTGGTCCTTGACCCTTTTCATTGGTCGTATAAGGACTTACCGGTGCAGCTGCTCCCCAAATAGACGAACAACCAGTCGCATTAGCGATCATCATACGATCTCCGAACATTTGTGTCATTAGTTTCACATAAGGCGTTTCACCACAACCTGCACATGCTCCAGAGAACTCAAGTAATGGTTGATTGAACTGCGAACCTAATACAGAATTTGTTTTTGCTGGATTCGTTTTTTGTTTTAATGTCATTGAAAACGCCCAGTTGACAGCTTCTTCTTTCTCTTCTTCATAAGGTTTCATAACTAAAGCTTTGCCTTTGGCCGGACAAGCTTCAACACACAAACCACAACCAGTACAATCTTCAACTGACACTTGGATACGGTATTTCAAACCATCCGCTCCACGCATTTCCCGTACAATATATCCTTCTGGTGCTTCTTCCATTTCTTCCTCATCAGCTAAGAACGGCCGAATCGCTGCATGTGGACAGACGAAGGAGCACTCATTACACATAGTGCAACGATCACTGATCCAGTGAGGAACTTCCAACGCTACCCCACGCTTTTCGAATTGGGTGGTGCCTGTCGGAATGGTGCCATCAGTCATACCGTTCGCCACTAGATCGTTGACAGTTAAATCATTGCCTCGTTGCGAATTAATTGGCTCCACAATTTGTTCGACATATTGGGACACAGGAGACTTGTGAATCTTTGTGGGAATTTCAACAGTCAACCAGTTTTCAGGAACTTGCACTTGATGTAATAATTCCACAGTTTGTTCAATTGCCGCAATATTCTTTTCAACGATCTCCAAAGATTTCCGACGATAACTTTTATCAGCCTCTGATTTTAAGATATCTAATACTTCATCGAAGGGAATAATCCCAGTCAAACTGAAGAAAGCTGTCTGCATCACTGTATTAATCCGTGAACCAAGACCAACTTCCATCGCCAACTTTGCTGCATTGATCGTATAAAACTTAATATCGTTTTCGGCAATATAGCGTTTCATTTTCGCCGGTAGCAACTTATCCATCTGAGTATCATTCCACATAGTGTTCATTAAAAATATTCCACCTGGCTTCAAGCCTTTTAATAAATCGTAGGTGTGAATATACGCAGGCGTATGACAGGCGATAAAATCAGCGCTCTCAACCAGATAGGTTGAACGGATAGGAGTATCCCCAAAACGCAGATGTGACACAGTTAATCCACCAGATTTCTTTGAGTCATAACTAAAGTAACCTTGAGCATATTTATCCGTATGATCACCAATAATTTTAATCGCCGATTTATTTGCCCCAACGGTTCCATCAGAACCAAAACCCCAGAATTTCGCTTGGAAAGTATTAGGATTTGTTAAGTCGACGATTTCTTTTGTATCCAAAGACATATTAGTTACATCGTCAATAATACCGATCGTGAATCGCTTTTTAGCTTCCTTCTTGCCCTTCAATAACTCATCATAAACAGCAATAATTTGATCAGGAGTCACATCTTTTGATCCTAAACCAAAACGACCACCAATGATTTTGGGACGAACATCCGCTTCATACATCACACCTTGAACGTCTAATAAAAGCGGCTCTCCGTCTGCACCAGGTTCTTTTGAACGATCTAATACAGCGATTGATTTGACTGTATCAGGAAGTTTTTCTAAAAAGTTCTCCGTTGGAAACGGACGATACAAATGGATATTTAAAAATCCGACCTTTCGGCCATTGGCATTCAGATAATCAACGGTTTGTTCAATCGTTTGCGCAACAGATCCCATCGCCACTATGACTTCCTCTGCATCCGCTGCACCATAATAAGTTACTAGGTCATAATTCGTTCCGCGAAGTTTGTTGATCTCAAACATATATTTTTGCACGATCGCTGGCAATTCATCATAATAACGATTAACTGTTTCTCGTTGTTGAAAATGGACATCAGGATTCTGATTAGTTCCGCTAATTGTCGGATGATTTGGATTCATACTGCGTTTTCGGAAAGCTTTAAGTTTTTCTTGATCAATCAGTGGTGCTAATTCCTCATAATCGATTACCTCTACTTTTTGAATCTCATGACTTGTACGGAAACCGTCAAAAAAGTTCATGAATGGAAGACTGCCCTCAATAGCGGCCAAATGTGCTACCGCCGACAAATCCATTACTTCTTGCACACTGCTTTCTTGCAGCATAGCAAAACCCGTTTGGCGCGCCGCCATTACATCCCCATGGTCACCAAAAATATTTAGTGCATTCGTCGTCACTGCACGACTGGCAACATGGAAAACCCCAGGCAGCAATTCTCCAGCAATTTTATACATATTGGGAATCATCAGTAATAATCCCTGTGAAGCCGTATAGGTGGTTGTTAACGCCCCCGTTTTCAGTGCCCCGTGAACAACGCCCGCAGCTCCCGCTTCTGATTGCATCTCAGTAATATTGACGGGTTGACCAAATATATTTTTCTTCCCTTGTGAAGCCCATTGGTCCACAAGTTCAGCCATTGTTGAGCTAGGAGTGATTGGATAAATAGCGGCTAACTCTGTGAATGCGTATGAAATATAAGCAGCAGCTGTATTTCCATCCATCGTTTTTTTCTTACGCATATTTCTCCTCCTTAATGATGTTAGTATTTTCTTGTCATATACCAACTATAATCGTAAAAATCAGCTAATTCTTTTTTTACTAGAATTTTCTAAACTAAAAGCTTTATACCGTTCATACTCGTTCATCTATAATTAAAAAGCCCATTTAGAAAAATCAGCTGACATCTTTATAATCTTTGTAACAACGGACTTATTATAAACTAACCTTTCACAAATTCAAACACGTGTTTCAGTCTTTTTAACTTATTTATACGAAAAGAGTTTGTTTTCTTAAAAATATTTTGTACACTAATAAGAGAAAGGATGTGTTTCTTCATGGATATTTCGGTTATTAAAGGAAATCTAGTCAACGATTTCAATGGAATCAAAATCGGTTCGGACGCAGCACCTAAACGTTTGATTGAATTTATCAATCTTCGATGCCCTTACTGTAAACAATGGTTTGAAGAATCTTATGAAACACTGAACCAAGCAGTTGTCGAAGGGAAAATTCAGCGCATCGTAAAATTATTAGATAAAGATAAAATAAGTTTACAACGAGGAAATGTGATGCACGAGTATATCAGTGCTGATCCAGAAAAGGCGCTTATTCAAATCCAACAAGCCTTCGAAACACAAGAAATTTGGCAAGATTTTGAATTAGAGGCCGTCGCTGAATACGCCGAAAAAACGTTACACTTCTCACAACAGGCAAACCAAAGCTTACAAAGTGAGATTCGTAACGAAGCTGAACAAGCCAATATTAAGTTTGTCCCAACAGTTATTTTAGATGATCATATTTTTGATGAATCCATTAGTGAATCTACTCTAAAAAGTTATATAGCGGAATAAATAAAAAAACCGTTTGATACTCAAACGGTTTTTTTTCGTAGATTTTCAGCAAAATCATTAATTTTACGGATTCGGTGGTTAATACCAGATTTGGAAATCGCACCTGAGGGGATCATTTCACCGAGTTCCTTTAGACTAATTTCTGGATTTTGAATCCTTAGTTCGGCAATCTCTTGGAGTTTCTCCGGTAGGGACTGCAATCCAACTGTGGTTTCAATAAAATGGATATTATCGATTTGTTTAGAAGCCGCATCAATTGTTTTATTCATATTTGCTGTCTCACAATTGACTAATCGATTGACCGAATTGCGCATATCCCGAACGATACGTACGTCCTCAAATTTTAACATCGAATTTGTTGCTCCGATCAATGTCAAAAAGTCTGCAATTTTCTCCGCACCTTTAAGATACGTAATATAGCCATTTCGTCGCTCTAAAGTTCTCGCATTCAGATCAAACTGATTGAGCAAATCACAAATGTCCTGATTATGCTCCTCATAAATCGAAGATATCTCCAAATGATAGCGGCTTGTTTCTGGGTTATTAACTGACCCTGAAGCTAAGAACGCTCCTCTTAGATACGCGCGCGTTTTTTCATCTGACTTTTTAATTTCATTAGTGATATGAGATTGAAACATCATCCCGTCCATGATATCCAAGTCCAACAATACTTTTTGCGTTTCCTGCTTTAGCCGAACAATGTAGACATTGTTTTTTTTCAACTTCATTTTCCGACGTACCAGCAGTTCACTGCGTACACCATAATGTTCTTTTAACAAAGTAAAAATTCGACGAGCAATCGCTGCATTTTCAGTCTGAACGTTTAAAACAAATTGATGATTGCTCAAACTGAGAGAACCGTTCATGCGGATCAAAGCGGCCAGCTCTGCTTGCGCGAGATTCTTTTGGACTGCCAGACCTGTTAATTCTTTTTTTACTTCTGCTGCAAAAGACATGGCGAGCCCTCCTTTTCAATAGTAAAAATTTACTTGTATTTTAGATCTTTGCTCCAAAAACGATCCGGAACAATTCATCTACAACTTTATCACCATCGTGGAATACGCCGCCATCACGCAGCTTCAAGAAATCTGTTGAGACAACACGACACCCTTCTTCTCTTAGGCCATTGAAATCGTGTGTAACTTGTACCAGATATTCATCGTAAATTTCAGGATCCATGTAACCTTCTGGTACTTTTTCCGTATTAACTAAAACCGTATCAATAAATTTACTGTCAAGATGTTTATGCAGAACGCGGATGTGATCAGCGTCACTAAAATGTTCTGTTTCACCTTTTTGAGTCATGATATTACAAATATATACAACTTCTGCATCAGTCGTACGGACAGCTTCACCCAATTCTTCAATTACCAAATTAGGTAGAATACTCGTAAATAACGAACCTGGTCCCAGTACAACCATGTCCGCTTCGTGGATAGCACTGACTACTTTTCGTGCCGCGTGCACAGCTTTCTCTCCATTTTTCTCTGTAACATAGACCTTTTCAATCGTCTTACGATCAAGAGCAATCTTTGATTCTCCTATCGCACTTGTTCCGTCATCAAAATCTGCATGTAAAACCAAAGGTGTTTCCGAAGACGGATAAATGTGCCCGTCAACATGTAACATCATGGAGAGCAGTTGGATCGCTTCATAAGTACTATTACGCATTTCTGATAACGCTGCTATTAAAAGATTACCAATTGTATGATTTGCCAAGAATTTATCATCCTCATGAAATCGATACTGAAATAAATCTTCATAAAGTTTTGGCATATCCGACAATGATGCCAGCACATTTCTTAAATCGCCTGGCGGTGCCATGTCAACAGAGTCTCGTAACTCACCACTGCTGCCACCATCATCAGCCACAGTAACCACGGCTGTAATGTCTGCACTTTGATTACGCAAACTTTTAAGAATGACTGGTAATCCTGTGCCGCCGCCAATAACAACAATTTTGGGTTTGCGAATACGGTACGTTTTCATTTTCATGAGCGATTCACCGTCTCTTTCCGCTTATCTTTATCACGATGTGTGATATTCACTTTATAATCTGCTTCCTTAAGAGCTTTGCCCACCCGCTCAGTTAGCGCAACCGAACGATGTTGTCCGCCTGTACAACCGATAGCGATTGTTAATGAACTTTTTCCCTCTTTGATATACCCTGGTAAAATATCCATCATTAGTCGAACAAAGTTTGTATAAAAGCTTTCTGTTTCTGGAAACGACATTACATAGTCATATACGGGCTTATCTAACCCAGTTTGCGGACGCAATTCTGGAATGTAATGCGGATTAGGTAAGAATCGAACATCCATCACGATATCCGCATCAATCGGCAGACCATATTTAAATCCAAAAGAAACAACCTCTACATGGAAACCTACATCATCTTTTTGTTTAAATGATTGATTAATTTTTTCCCGTAATTGTCGCGGTGTTAAATCTGTCGTATCGATCATTAATGTTGCTCGATTCTTCAAATCTTCTAGGATCGCACGCTCTTTACGAATTCCCTCCGTAATCATACCATCCATCGCCAACGGGTGCGCACGACGCGTTTCTTTGTAGCGTGAAACAAGTTCCCCATCAGAACAATCTAAAAATAAAATACTTGTATCAATAAAACCAGTATTTTCAATTTCTATTAGCATTTTTTGAATGTCCTCAAAAAATGAGCGCGAACGTAAATCAACCACTAAGGCTATTCTTGTTACCTTTCCGGATTCGCGAATCAACTCCCAAAATTTCGGAATTAAACCCGGAGGCATATTGTCTACACAAAAATAGCCCATATCCTCAAAACTTTGAATCGCAACGGTTTTTCCTGCACCGCTCATACCAGTAATGACAACCAAATGTAAACTCTCGGTCATTTGTGTCACTCCTTTCTCATAATTAGGAAAATACTTATTAAAAGTGTTCTCTATTTTCAAGCCCTATGCCATTATACAAAAAATAACTTTATCTTTTTACACACAGTTAAAATTAGAGTTGATTGCTACTTAAGCTTAAAAAGGTAATTTTTATAAAAAATTTTTGATTCTCAAATCTCGTGTTGTTCTATGGAATTCGTCAAAATAAGAACCGACTTACTTCAAACAGCGTAATGAATTTTTGAACCAAATAAAAAGACACCAAAGAAACTGTACGTTAGCCTCCTTCGCTATCTCATAGAAATTATAACACTCCTGGCGTGTCTTTGCTACATATTTGGAAATCTTTATCTTTTCATAATACAAAAAAACAGATCTCCTATTTGGAAGATCTGTTTTTTAATGCCAATTCAATTGTACGGTCGGCCAGAATTGATTGGGCATCGATTACTGGATAAGGAACTTCCTTTGTCAGTTCTTGAACTAAAGATAGCTCTGTACACCCTAATATAGCATTCTGACAGGCATATTTTTCAAAAACATCCGAAAGAATTTCCAAGTACAACTCGCTATTAATAAAGTCGTTCTCTTTCACATCATGATAAATCAGATGATTAATTTTATCTTGCAGTTTTTGATCAGGAACTAGAACTTCAAATCCTTTTGACTCCAACTCACTTTGGTAAACCTTTGCACTCATGGTTCCAGCAGTTGCTAACACAGCAATTTTTTCACCTGTTTGATGGCGCTTAGCCAACTCATTTACGGCCTCTCTTGGCATATGCAGTAGTGGAATTTTGGTTGCACCTTGTAATTGTTCAAAAAAATAATGAGCTGTATTACACGTCAGTACAATAAAATCCGGTTGTAATAAATTTTGCTTTTCGATGTCGTCTAATAAAAACGGTAGTGGATTTGCTGCTTCATGATCCAAAATATAGGCTGTTCGATCTGGAACAGTTGCATGATTGAACATCACATAGTTCAAATATTCTTGATCGTTGTGAGCCTGTGTACGCTGGTTTAAAATCCGAATAAAACTTTCCGTAGCCATCGTCCCCATGCCACCAAGGATACTAAAGAAATTTTCCATGCCTATCCTTCTTTCTCTTTAAAGTATAAATCGAATCTTCCTTTATATTTACTAAACATGTATTTCATTAAGATCCAACGCATCAACGACATGTCTTTTTTATAGAAGACAGTTGTACCCCATTGATCTTTTTTAATCATTTCTAAGGCTTTTTCTTTATCTGCATTATTTCGAGCAAATTTTTCAAAAACACCTTTTGGAACGCCCATCCATAACATAGATTTTTCTGGCTCTGCTTTACCGTAGATTGTTTCGATGAATGGCGTCTCAAAAACACGATCCTCAGTTGCATACTGTGCCAAATTAAAGCCATTCAATGTTACGAAGAAGCTGCTGCGTCCTTGACGTAAATTGATTTCAAATAATTTATACTCGCCATCTCGCGGATCATATTTCATATCGAAATTGGCAAAACCAGTATAGTTGATTTTTTCTAGAAACCCTTTGATTGTTTGATAAATTTTTTCATTGTATTCAGGCATAATTGCTACATAATTACCAATTGCCTCTGGAGAAGGATCTTCTAATAACGGATGACCCAAGCACATCATACGGACCTGATGATTTTGATCAACATAAGCATTCAAAACGCGCATGTTGCTGTCGTCACCAGGGATAAAGTCCTGAGCAATCATTTCACTAGTGTAGCCTGCTTGATAAATACGTTCGATAATTATATCAAACTCATCACGCGTGTCTAGAATAAAAGCTTTCTTTCTCCCCTTGAAATCAATTGATAGCCACTCAACACTATTGGCTGGTTTCAACGCCACTGGGAAGTCAAATGGTAGATCTTGTTTCAATTTACCTGCTTCCAATATATCTTCTGTAATAATGAAGGTATTTGGATATGGCAAATCATACTTCTCACAAATTTCATAGAAACTAACTTTACTTATTAATTGTTGTAACAAATCATACTCAATATAAGGACAAATAAACCATTCAGATAGTTCTTCCTTGTGCTGCGAAACTAATTCTGCATAGCCATCACCACAAGCAATTAACAAATATCTAGTATCAGGATCATTGTAAGTATTTTTTCCTAATTTACGCATCTGTTCAATGAATACAGGATCTTTATCGAAACCTGGGACCACGTGAACATTTACAATCTTACTATATTTAGTCGGTGCCAGTTGCAAACCGGCGTAAGCCTCAGAAACAATTCCGTAGGCTTCATGAAAAGAACGAGCCATGCCGTAGACATTGATATCGCTCCCTAAAAGAATCGGTACAAATTTTTGTTTTTTAGTCATATTTTCTTACACCTTCTCATTCTAAATCCTTGATAATCATACCATAAAGAAAAATGCAAGCAAAGGAGAATCCTTCACTTGCATCAAGCTTTATCAGTTATTTATTTTTTTAAAACACGTTTCAAATAATGTCCAGTATAACTCTCAGAGACTTCAGCAATTTCTTCTGGCGTCCCTGTAGCTAAAATTGTACCACCGCCGTCGCCGCCTTCTGGTCCAAGGTCAATGACGTAGTCGGCTGATTTGATAACATCCAAATTGTGTTCAATTACCAAAACAGTATTACCCGCATCAACGAATCGTTCAAGAACTTTTAAAAGACGGGCAATATCATCCGTATGCAATCCTGTCGTTGGTTCATCCAAAATATAGAAGTTTTTACCATTGGAGTTCTTGTGTAACTCACTAGCAAGCTTCATTCGTTGCGCTTCACCACCAGATAATGTTGTTGCCGGCTGTCCCATTGTGACATAACCAAGTCCCACATCAACGATTGTTTGGAGCTTGCGATGGATTTTAGGAATATGTTTGAAGAATTCGACCGCATCTTCTACTGTCATTTCTAAAATATCCGCGATATTTTTGCCTTTGTAATGGACTTCCAACGTTTCCGAATTATAACGTTTTCCATGACATACTTCACATGGCACATAGACATCTGGTAGGAAGTGCATTTCGATTTTGATAATTCCATCTCCACGACACGCTTCGCATCGACCACCTTTGACGTTAAAACTGAAGCGGCCCTTTTTATACCCGCGGATTTTCGCTTCATTTGTTTGTGCGAATAAATCTCGAATATCATCAAAAACACTTGTATAAGTCGCTGGATTACTTCGTGGCGTCCGACCAATCGGACTTTGATCAATATCAACTAACTTTTCAATGTTATTGTATCCAGTAATTTTTTTGAATTTGCCGGGTTTATTCGAATTTCGATTAAGTTTTTGTGCCAAGGCTTTTTTCAAAATCTGATTAACTAAAGTTGATTTTCCAGATCCAGAAACGCCTGTAACCGCAACAAATTTTCCTAGAGGAAACTCAGCATCGATATTTTTCAGATTGTTTTCGGCAGCTCCAGTAACCTTGATTTTTTTACCATTACCTTTACGTCGTTCTTTCGGCACGGCAATTTCACGCTTACCGGATAGATACTGACCTGTTAACGAATTTGGATTCTTCTCAACTTCTTTCGGTGTTCCGGCAGCAACAATTTCGCCGCCCTGATCACCAGCACCAGGACCAACATCAATCAAGTAGTCCGCTGCTCGCATAGTATCTTCGTCATGTTCCACTACGATTAAAGTATTGCCCAAATCACGCATCTTTTTTAAAGATTCAATCAAGCGATCGTTATCCCGTTGGTGCAGTCCAATAGAGGGTTCATCTAAGATATAAAGAACTCCAGATAAATTTGATCCAATTTGAGTCGCCAAACGAATTCGCTGAGCTTCTCCGCCTGATAAAGTACCCGAAGCGCGGCTCAAAGTTAAGTAATCAAGCCCTACATTGCGCAAAAAGCTTAAACGGTCTTCTATTTCCTTCAAAATAGGTCTAGCAATAATTTTTTCTTGTTCACTTAAAACAACATTCTCGAAAAAGCCTAAGGCCCCATTGATAGAATCTTCGCTGACTTTTCCGATATTCTCACCGTTAATCTGAACACACAAAGCCTGTGGATTCAAACGGTATCCCTGACAGGTTTGGCAGGTCAATTCAGTCATGTAAAGACGCATTTGATCACGAGTAAAATCACTGTTTGTTTCAGCATAACGACGATTGATATTATTAATTATTCCTTCGAAAGGTACCTCAACATCACGAACACCGCCAAAGTCATTTTCGTAATGGAAGTGGAAGTTTTCGCCATTTGAACCATTCAAAATAATGTCTTGGTGTTCTTTAGGCAGTTCTTCAAATGGTGTATCCATGTCGATACCGAAGCTCAAGCATGCCTGTTCCAACATCTGCGGATAGTATTGTGAACTAATAGGATTCCAAGGAATCAATGCCCCTTCTCTTAGCGTTTTACTCTGGTCAGGAATCACTAAATCCATATCGACTTCCAGTTTCACACCTAGTCCGTCACAATCTGGACACGCACCAAATGGCGCATTAAATGAAAATAGTCGAGGTTCAAGTTCACCAACTGTAAAACCACAATAAGGACACGCATAATGTTCGCTGAACAGCATTTCTTTTTCACCGATCACATCTACAATTGCATATCCTTCCGCCAAACGCAACGCTGCTTCAAAAGAATCAAACAGACGCGAACGGATTCCTTCTTTAACGACAATTCTATCAATGATAATCTCAATATCATGTTTCTTGTTTTTCGATAATTCAGGGGCTTCTGTCACATCATACAACTCGCCATCAACACGCATACGGACATACCCTTCACGTTGAATCATTTCGAAAACTTTCTTGTGTTGTCCCTTTTTCTTAGCAACTACCGGAGCTAAAATTTGAATTTTCGTCCGTTCAGGTAATTCTAAAACTTTGTCTACCATTTGTTCGACTGACTGCGAACTAATCTCAATGTGGTCATTAGGACAAATTGGATGCCCTACTCGAGCATATAACAACCGCAAATAATCATTGATTTCAGTTACTGTACCTACTGTTGACCGCGGATTTTTGCTCGTTGTTTTTTGGTCAATAGAAATTGCAGGACTAAGCCCATCGATACTATCTACATCAGGCTTGTCCATTTGGCCTAAAAACTGACGGGCGTATGCGGATAGGCTCTCCACATAGCGTCGTTGTCCCTCGGCATAAAGTGTATCAAAAGCCAATGAACTTTTTCCAGAACCAGACAAACCAGTAACAACCACCATTTTGTCACGAGGAATCGTGACATCAACATTCTTTAAATTGTGAGCTCTCGCTCCATGAATTACTATCTTATCATTTGCCATTTATATCTCCTAATTCATTTCTTTGTATTCATCATCTAATGAGGATGACCTTTTGTCACTGATCTTCTATCATTCGACTATAATTTCTGTACAAAAATCGCCCATAAAATTCTATAGTATCAACTACCTATCTATTTAATATGCAGATAGGTAACCGATACAAATAGAATTCATGACAATTTCTTCGTTTTATAAATTATTCTGCTGCTTTTAATTCCAAAATCGTATCACGTAAAGTTGCCGCAGTCTCAAAATCAAGCGTTTTAGCAGCTTCACGCATTTTTTCTTCCATTTTAGCGATAAGCTCTTTACGTTCTTCTTTAGATAATTCATCATAAGAAGTTGTATCGTACGTCTCGGCATCCTCAGCAACCTTGCTGATCGAGATCAAATCACGAATCTCTTTAATGATTGTTTTTGGTTCGATATTATGATCAATATTGTATTGTTGCTGAATTTTCCGACGCCGAGTCGTCTCATCCATCGCTCGCTGCATTGAATCTGTAATCTTATCAGCGTACATGATAACTTTACCCTCAGAATTTCGCGCAGCCCGACCAATTGTTTGTACAAGCGAACGCTCACTTCGTAAGAAACCTTCCTTATCCGCATCCAAGATCGCAACTAGTGAAACTTCTGGTACATCAATTCCTTCTCGCAACAAATTGATTCCTACAAGTACATCAAATTTTCCTAAACGTAGATCGCGTATGATTTCTGTACGTTCAAGCGTCTTGATATCACTGTGTAAATACTTAACTTTAATTCCTAATTCTTTGAAGTAATCTGTTAAGTCTTCCGACATTTTTTTCGTTAAGGTTGTGACAAAAACCCTTTCGTTGCGTTCAGCTCGTTCATTGATTTCTCCAACGAGATCATCAATTTGTCCCATGATCGGACGAACGTCAATGACCGGATCTAATAGACCTGTCGGACGAATGATCTGCTCTACTACAGTATCCGTTTTTTCATGTTCATATGGACCAGGAGTTGCAGATACGTATACGATTTGATTGACACGCTCTTCAAACTCTTCTAACTTTAATGGCCGGTTGTCTAACGCTGATGGCAACCGGAATCCATAATCAACTAGCATTTGCTTCCGAGCTCTGTCTCCATTATACATACCGCGTACTTGGGGCATTGTTACGTGTGATTCATCAATAACCATTAAAAAGTCATCTGGAAAGAAATCGATCAGCGTGTATGGCGGCTCGCCTTCTTTACGGCCATCCATATGACGTGAATAGTTTTCGATACCAGACGTATAACCCATCTCCCGCAGCATTTCAATATCATAATTGGTTCGTTGCTCCAAACGCTGTGCCTCCAGTAACTTGTTCTCATTTCGTAGTATTTCTAAACGATCTGCTAGCTCCTTCTGGATATTGCTGATGGCCACTTCCATGTGATCCTCATTAGTCAAGAAGTGGGTTGCCGGGAAGATTGCTACGTGCTCCGTCTCTCCGGTAATCTCTCCTGTCAAAGCATCCACTTCTCGAATTCGTTCAATTTCATCTCCAAAGAACTCCACACGTAACGCTCGTTCGTCTCGTGAAGCCGGGAAGATTTCTACTACATCACCACGAACACGAAAACGACCACGTTGAAAATCGATGTCATTTCGTTCAAACTGGATGTCAATCAGATTCCGTAATAATTGATTCCGATCCATTTCCATTCCGACGCGTAATGACACGACTTGCTCCATATATTCTTTTGGTGAGCCTAACCCAAAAATACAAGAAACTGAGGCCACCACAATGACATCATTTCTTTCTAATAACGAACTAGTTGCCGAATGTCGTAATTTATCTATCTCATCATTGATACTTGAATCCTTTTCAATATATGTATCACTCGAAGGAACATAAGCTTCCGGTTGATAATAATCATAATAACTGACAAAATACTCCACCGCGTTGTTAGGAAAAAACTCTTTAAATTCTCCATACAATTGTCCCGCTAACGTCTTGTTATGGGCAATAATCAAGGTTGGTTTATTAACATCCTTAATGACATTGGAGATTGTATAGGTTTTCCCTGTACCGGTAGCTCCTAAAAGTATTTGTGCCTTTTTTCCATTGACGACACCCTCGGCTAATTCTGAAATGGCCTCAGGCTGATCGCCAGCAGGCTGATATTTTGAATGAAGGTCAAACGTATTATCCGTTGCTCTTTCAATCATACAAAAATCCCCCTTTTTAAATTAAATGAACAAAGATTTTCCATTTCAAAATTATAGCATACCGAACATATTTTCGCCATTTTTTATTCCTACTATATAATAAAGCGTTAAAATGTTGATGTGATATTTTCTTACATATCATGTTACGAGTTTTCAAATTTTTTTCTATCTCACAATGAGCTACTTGTATTTTATCCTTAAACTAACATATAATAAACAAATGATAAGTAATTAGGAGGATTATTATGAGAAAAACCAAATTTATCCCATTCGTTATATTCTTAATGGCAAGTATTTTCACACTTGGCTTCGCCACTAAGACCAACGCCGCGGAAAAGACATATAAAATCGGAACGGATTTGACCTTCGCTCCCTTTGAGTTTCAAAATTCTGATGGTGAATACATAGGAATTGATGTAGATCTAATCAAACAGATCGCGAAAGATCAAGATTTCAAAGTTGATCTTCGTCCACTAGGTTTCGACAGTTCTATTCAAGGGGTACAATCAGATCAACTTGATGGTATGATCGCCGGGATGAGTATCACCGATGAACGGAAAAAAACATTTGATTTTTCCGATCCCTATTTTGATAGTGGGATTCAAATGGCTGTCAAAAATGATAATAAAGATATCAAGGATTACAAAGATTTGAAGGGTAAAACGGTCGCAGCAAAGATCGGGACCGAAAGTGCCACTTTTTTAGAAAAAAATAAAGATAAATACGGCTATGATATCAAACAGTATGAAGCTGCTGATGCGATGTACAATGCATTGACCAACGGCAATGTTGAAGCAATTTTTGATGATTATCCCGTACTTGGTTATGCTGTAACGAACGGTCAACCATTTAAGTTGGTGGGCGATCCAGAAAAAGGCAGTTCTTATGGCTTCGCTGTTAAAAAGGGCGAAAATAAGGAGCTGTTACAGAAGTTTAATCAAGGTCTGAAGGATTTAAAGAAGAACGGCAGCTATGATAAAATCGTCAGTGAATACATTTCTACTGGTTCTGGCAACTCATCGACTGCAAGCGAAATGAAAAAAATTGAACCCAAAAAAGATGTCTATGTAGTTTCCAGTGATTCTGCTTTTGCTCCATTTGAATACAAAGACAGCGATGGTGAATACAAAGGAATCGACGTTGACTTGCTGAAACGAATTGCTGAATTGCAAGGATTCAAAATTGATTTCAAATTCATCGGCTTCTCTTCTGCCATGCAAGCACTAGAATCTGGACAAGCAGATGGAATGATCGCAGGAATGACGATCACGGATGAACGAAAAGCAAATTATGATTTTTCCGATCCCTACTTCCAAAGCGGCATTCAATTAGCGGTTGCCAAAGATAACAAAGACATCAAATCCTACAAAGATTTGAAAGACAAAACAGTCGGCGCAAAAGTCGGAACGGAAAGTGCTGATTTCTTAGAAGCTCATAAAAAGGAATACGGTTATACGGTCAAAAGCTTCGATGCTGCTGATCAATTATATGACGCATTGAAAGTTGGATCAATTGATGCAATGATGGATGATTACCCTGTTATCGGCTATGCCGTGAAACAAGGACAAGATTTGAAAACACCAATTAAACGTGAAGTTGGTGGTGAGTATGGTTTCGCTGTTAAAAAGGGGCAAAATGCTGAACTGCGAGAAATGTTCACAGAAGGTTTGAAAGAATTGAAACGTACAGGAGAGTACGATAAGATTGTCAACCAATACATTGGTTCTGGAAGCACCGAAAAGAAAAAAGATGCTGTGGACGAATCAACGATTACCGGATTGCTAAAAAACAATTATAAATCATTGTTAGATGGTTTATGGAAAACGATCGTATTAGCTTTAGTTTCATTTGCTTTAGCCTTGGTTCTAGGTGTCATCTTTGGATTGTTCCGTGTTTCTCCAGTTCGTGGATTGCGTACCCTTGCTGGGATCTATATCGATATTATTCGCGGTATTCCAATGATGGTATTGGCCTTCTTTATTTTCTTTGGCCTGCCAGGTATTACCGGTATCAAGATTCCTGATTTTGCAGCCGGGATTATTACATTGACTTTAAATGCCAGTGCTTATATCGCTGAAATTGTTCGTGGTGGTATCAACGCCGTTCCAGTTGGACAAATGGAAGCGTCTCGAAGCTTAGGTATGTCCTATAATCGGACGATGCAAAAAATTATTTTGCCGCAGGCCGTGAAGATCATGATCCCTTCTTTCATCAACCAATTTGTTATTAGTTTGAAAGATACGACGATTATTTCTGCGATCGGTGTCGTAGAATTGCTGCAAACAGGAAAAATTATTGTGGCGCGGACGACCCAAAGTTCTTACGTTTACTTGATCATCGCGATCATGTACTTGATCTTGATCACGATCTTGACTAAGTTAGCAAACCGTTTAGATAAGAAGGTGAAATAGATGGAAAATAAGATGGATAAAAAAATTGTCGTAAATCATTTAGTGAAAAAATTTGGTGATAACACTGTCTTGAATGATTTGAATATTAGTATTAGCGAAGGTGAAGTGGTTTGTATCATCGGACCATCTGGTTCAGGTAAAAGTACCTTTCTTCGTTGTATGAATCATTTGGAAGAACCGACTTCCGGTGAAATTATCATTGATGGACAAGATTTGACTGATAAACATACAGATATCAACCTAGTGCGTCAACATATCGGGATGGTGTTTCAACATTTCAATTTGTTCCCTCACCTAACCGTTTTAGAAAATATCACACTAGCACCACTTGATTTGAAAGGTGAATCAAAAGAATCTGCTGGTAAGCGCGGTGTTGAGTTGCTGACCCAAGTCGGCTTAGCCGAAAAGAAGGATGACTATCCTGATAGCCTATCAGGTGGTCAAAAACAACGTGTAGCAATCGCTCGAGCTCTTGCAATGAACCCCGATATCATGCTGTTCGATGAACCAACCTCCGCACTCGATCCAGAAATGGTTGGCGATGTGCTGAAAGTTATGAAGGATTTGGCTTTACAAGGGATGACCATGGTAATCGTTACTCATGAAATGGGCTTCGCGAAGGAAGTTGCTGACCGTGTCATTTTTACCGATGGCGGTAAAATTTTAGAAGATGGTACACCAGAGCAAGTCTTCAATAACCCTCACAATCCTAGAACACAAGACTTCTTGAATAAAGTATTGAATATCTAACACAAAACCCGTGAAATCATTTTAGATTTCACGGGTTTTTCTAAATGTTAACAAGGTTTGGTACACTTGTTCTTTAGTCGCTGGTGATTGACTGCGAATGATCCCATCCTCTGGGGAAAAAGCAAGTTCAGTAACCTTTCTCAATTCTTCAGCTGAAGGAAAAATCGATAGCTCCTCATAGGAAACTGGTAAGTTCAATTTTTTAAATAATTTTTGATACTCGTCTAACTCTTCTTTGCGGTCTTCAATTTGTAAGTGTTGCAAGGTTGTCAGAGCAATAATTTGACCGTGGCTTCCTTTTATTTCGCTTCCCCACAAACTAACCATCGCATTATGTAATGCATGCGCGATACTTAACCCGCCAGACTCAAACCCAATCCCGCTTAATAAAGTATTCGCTTCAACGACTGCTTCGAACGCTGGTGTGATCTCTTGTTTCTTATTTGCTTCTACTGCTGCTTCTGAATATTCAAATAAAACCTCACGACATTTTTCTGCAATCGCTGCTGAAGCCAATGTTGGCATTGCCCCCAGTGTGTTCACACCTAAATTTTCACGTACCGTTCTTGCTTCAATCGAAGTCGCCAATCCATCAGCGATTCCTGAAGCCAAAAAATGAGCCGGACTATTGACCAAAATCGCGGTATCAACTAAAACGAGATCTGGACTTTTAGCGTAATAAGCATACTTTTTAAAATAACCGTCACGATATTCCACTGAAATCCGTGAAGTCGGAGCATCTGTTGAGGCGGATGTAGGAACAACTACACAACAGCGATTCGACTCAAAGGCCAATGATTTGCCTAAGTCAATCGCCCGGCCGCCGCCTAGGGCAATCACATAGTCAAACTCATCTTGGACTCTTTCCTCTTCGACCAACCAAGAAGAAATTTTTCCGCCCTGATTAATCAATTTTTTCAGCAGCTTTTCTCCGACCATTTGATAAACAAAGCCATCAGTCACTAATAACCCTTTTTTACCAAAAGCCAGAATGTCATCTAGATGGTTCCACAAAATATCTTCTCCTTGACGATAAGTCATTGGGCTAACAAACACTTTTTCCATACCTGCTCCTTCTAATCATTTTAAATTATCATAGCAAGCAAATAAAAGAGTTGCAAGACAGCTTTTTTCTATACAACAAAAAAAGCATGTAGCTCAAATGCTACATGCTTCATGATCTAATTAAACTTCGATTTCAGTAACAATACCTGAACCAACGGTACGTCCGCCTTCACGAATAGAGAAAGTTGTTCCTTTTTCTACTGCGATTGGATGGATTAATTCAACGTCAATTGTTACGTTATCACCAGGCATTACCATTTCAGTACCTTCTGGCAACAAGATATTTCCGGTTACGTCAGTTGTGCGGAAGTAGAATTGTGGACGATAGTTGTTAAAGAATGGAGTATGACGTCCACCTTCTTCTTTCGTCAACACATATACTTCGGCTTTGAACTTAGTATGTGGTGTGATTGAACCTGGTTTAGCTAATACTTGGCCACGTTCGATTTCATCACGTGTAATCCCACGTAATAGAACCCCAACGTTATCGCCAGCTTCACCATAATCCAATGTTTTACGGAACATTTCAAGTCCAGTAACGATTGCTTTTTGAACTTCAGGTTTGATCCCGATGATTTCAATTTCATCGCCGACTTTAACTTCCCCACGGTCGATACGACCAGAAGCTACAGTTCCACGTCCTGTGATAGAGAAAACATCCTCAACTGGTAACAAGAATGGTTTGTCATTGTCACGTTCAGGCGTCGGGATATATTCATCAACGGTATCCATCAAATCAAGAATAACTTGTTCTTGTTCAGGATCGCCTTCTAATGCTTTCAAAGCAGAACCTTTAAGCACTGGAATATCATCACCTGGGAAACCATATTCAGAAAGTAATTCACGTACTTCCATTTCAACTAAGTCGATCAATTCTTCGTCATCAACTAAATCTACTTTGTTCAAGAAAACGATCAAGTGCTTAACACCAACTTGACGTGATAACAAAATGTGTTCACGAGTTTGAGGCATTGGACCATCAGTAGCTGATACTACTAAGATCGCACCGTCCATTTGAGCAGCACCGGTGATCATGTTTTTTACATAATCCGCGTGTCCTGGAGCATCGATATGGGCATAGTGACGTTTTTCAGTTTCATATTCAACATGGGCGGTATTGATAGTGATTCCGCGCTCACGTTCTTCGGGTGCAGCATCGATACTAGCGTAGTCTTGAGGGTTTGCTAGACCTTTCTTACCTAATACCGTTGTGATTGCTGCCGTTAATGTTGTTTTACCGTGATCGACGTGACCGATGGTACCAATATTAACGTGTGGTTTACTTCTATCATAATGTTCTTTTGCCATAATAAACAAACCTCCTAAAAAGTGTAAAAATTTCCTACGGATACAGTGTAAAACATTTTGAACTAAATGAAAAAGATTTACACTTTTACTTTTTGTAAGTAACTATCCGAGATCATAATACATCAGAATTGGTCAAACTCCAAATAATTTGTCTCTTACTTACTGGACGATTAAATGAATTTACTTCATAATGTAAAAAATGGAATTTTACTTAAGGAGTTGATACGATGATTGCATTCGAAGAAAAGCTGCAAGAATTTCCTCGGGAACTGCGCCAAGCTTGGAGTATTGGATTCGTATTTATGTATAATGGAAAAACTTTTCATCATTTTCCTGCACGTCAATGGACCGATGCTCAAATTAAAGAGTACTTCCAAAATAATTACGACAGCCCTTCAATTATCATCGCGCACCCTGATTTGAAGCTGAAAGAACTGAAAGTTGAAAAATATCCCGATTGGATTGTTGTGATTCCCTATTAATCAAAAAAGTGCCCGACAAAATCTGCTGTCGGGCACTTTTTTTAAACCAATAAATTGTATAAGGTTTTGTTTTGGCTCAATTCGATGTACGTGGAATCGAACTCTTTCAACCGTTTCAATAAATCTGCTAGTGTTTCAGGCTTCTTCAATAATACCCCGATCACCACAGGACCCGTTCCACGATTTCCTTTTTTTGTGTACTCAAAGCGTGTAATATCATCGCCTTCACCTAGAACTTCGGATACAAATTCTTTCAGAGCACCGGGACGTTGTGGGAAATTCACGACAAAGTAATGTTTCAATCCTTCATAAATCAGTGAACGTTCTTCGATCTCGGCCATCCGATTAATATCGTTGTTTCCTCCGCTGATAACACAAATCACCGTTTTCCCTTTGATCTTTTCTTTCATCAGATCCAAAGCGGCAACACTCATTGCACCTGCTGGCTCAACGACGATTGCTTGTTTACCATAAAGATCGAGAATCGTCGAACAAATCAACCCTTCATCCACAGACATTAACTCATCTACATATTCCTTACTATGAGAATAAGTAATCTCACCGACACGCTGGACCGCAGCGCCATCAACAAATTTGTCGATCTCAGTTAGTTTGACTGGCTGCTCTTCTTCAAAAGCCGCCTGCATTGAAGCAGCACCCTTTGGCTCTACTCCAATCACTTTTGTTGTTGGTGAAGTATTTTTTACATAGGATGATACCCCACTGATTAATCCACCGCCGCCGATCGCTGTAATAACGTAATCTGGCTTATAGCCTTCACTTTCAGCATCTGTCATCATTTCTAAGGCCAACGTCCCTTGTCCAGCAATGATGTCTCTATCATTAAACGGGTCGATAAAAGTCATGTCGTTTTCTTCGCAATATTTCCTTGCAGCAGCGGCAGAAGCATCAAAGGTATCGCCAGTTAAATGAATATCTGCAAACTCACCGCCAAAGAAATTTACTTGAGAAACTTTTTGTTGTGGTGTTGTAGTAGGCATGAAGATCGCTGCCTTGGTCCGTAATTCGTGACAAGTATAGGCGACCCCCTGCGCATGATTTCCTGCACTCGCGCAAACTACTCCTTTTTTTAATTCTGCTTCTGGAAGTTTCTTAATCGCATAGTAAGCTCCACGTAATTTAAATGAACGAACCTTTTGCAGGTCTTCCCTCTTTAATAAGATGGTCGCCTGATATTTTTCAGATAAATAACGATCATATTGCAACGGCGTATGGTTGACAGAGTTTTTCAGTAATTGATAAGCACTGCGAACCTCGGTATCTTTGATTAATTCCATCGCTGCACCTCCACTAGTCTTTGCGACTTACAAATGGCATCATTTTACGTAACTCGCCACCCACTTCTTCAATTTGATGGCCGGCGCTTTCCGCACGCATCTTATTGAATTCTGGGAAACCATTCTTATTATCGTCAATGAATCCTTTGGCAAACTTGCCGTTTTGGATATCTGTTAAGACTTCCTTCATGCCCGCTTTCGCTTGGTCAGTGATTACACGTGGTCCAGAAACGTAATCGCCATACTCAGCTGTATTAGAGATAGAATTACGCATTTTCCCAAAGCCACCTTCATAAATCAAATCTACGATCAATTTCATTTCGTGACAAACTTCGAAGTAAGCCAATTCAGGCTGGTATCCTGCTTCAACTAATGTTTCAAAGCCAGCTTCGATCATACTAGTCAGGCCGCCGCAAAGTACTGCTTGTTCGCCAAATAAATCTGTTTCAGTTTCTTCTTTAAAGGTTGTTTCCAAGACACCTACTCGAGTAGCGCCAATTCCTTTCGCGTAAGACAGCGCCAATTCTTGAGCAGTTCCTGTTGCATCTTGATATACAGCAAATAAAGCTGGTACTGCAAAGCCTTCAGTAAACGTACGACGAACTAAATGTCCCGGACCTTTAGGAGCGACTAAAAACACATCCACATTTTTTGGTGGATTGATAACATCAAAATGAATATTGAAGCCGTGAGCAAAGACTAATGCATCGCCTTCTTTTAAGTTTGGCGCAATTTCGTTTTCATATAAAGATCCTTGAATTTCGTCTGGAGCTAAAATCATGACTACTTCGGCTTTCTTAGTTGCTTCAGCTACTGGCAACACATCAAACCCATCTTCGCGAGCAGCCTCAGCGGATTTTCCTTCTCGAACACCGATCACGACTTGGTGACCTGTATCTCTAAGATTTTGTGCATGAGCATGACCTTGTGAGCCATAACCCACCACTGCGATTGTTTTTCCTTCTAAAGCATCCTTCGCTACTGCATCATCATAATAAACTTTAACCATAATTTTTCCTCCAATTTTTTAAACTATATTAATAGCAAAATTAAAAAATAAATTTTGCGTTTAACCTCTGCTAAATCCGGTCACACCGGTTCTTGCTAATTGCTTAATGCCATAAGGTCGTAGCACATCAATACATGCGTTGACCTTTTCGGCCGATCCAGCAACTTGTACCACAATCGTTTTTAATCCAACATCCACGACATCTGCGCGAAAAGGATCAATCATCGCTTTGATCTCTGAGCGGCTGGCCGCTGGCGCGCTAACTTTTATCAATGCCAGCTCTCTTTCCAGGTGGGGTTCATCTGTCACATCAGAAACCTTAACGACGTCGATTTGCTTATTCAATTGCTTGGTAACTTGTTCCACCTCAGCCAAAGTATCTGCCTGAATAATAATCGTCATACGTGACTCGCCGTCTTTTTCTGTACGACCAACAGAAACACTGTCCATGTTTACTTGGCGGCGATTCAAGACACTGGTGATTCGACTCAGCACACCTGCTTGGTCGTGAACCATTGCAGTAATCATTCGTCTCATTTAATCAACCCCCAACATTTGATCATTTGGCATTCCGGCCGGGATCATTGGCAATACGTGCTCTCGATTACAAATCATAACCTCAATCAACATTGGACCTGGCGTAGCAAATGCCTCTGTTAATTCTTTTTCTAAGTTATTCGGCTCTGTAATCTTCTTATTAGCGATCCCGTAAGCTTCAGCCATCTTCATGAAATCAGGCTGCTCGTGAAAAACAGATTGTGAACGGCGCTCGTTGAAGAATTTTTCCTGCCATTGACGAACCATTCCTAATGATTGATTGTTCATCAAAACGAACTTGATATCCAGATTGTTTTGATTCAAAATCGCTAGTTCTTGATTGGTCATTTGGAAACCGCCATCACCAACAAATACAACAACAGATTCATTGGGTTTGCCGAACTTTACACCAATTCCAGCGGGAATTCCGTAGCCCATTGTTCCCAAGCCGCCGCTTGTGATCAATTGTTTTGGAAATTGAAACGGATAATATTGCGCCGCCCACATTTGGTGCTGACCTACGTCTGTCACGACATAAGCTTTGCCCTCTGTAATACGACCAACGATCTCCACTACTTCTTGCGGCTTGATAATTTCCTCATCCCGTTCATATTTCAAAGGATATTTTGCTTTACGTTCTTCGCAAAGCTCTCGCCATTCTTGACACTCAGGAGCTTCGACTTCAATCGAAAGCATTTGCTCCAAAGCAATTTTTGCATCACCAACGATCGGAACATCCGTCTTTATAATTTTACCGATCTCTACCGGGTCGACATCAATATGAGCAACCTTGGCATGCGGTGCGAAGGCATCAGGCGAACAGGCTAACCGATCATCAAAACGGCTGCCGATATTGATCAATAGATCTGTTTCCATCATTGCCATGTTAGCCGCATAGGTGCCATGCATCCCGCCCATTCCAAGAAAATTCGGATGGTCATAGGGAAGCAATCCCAAACCTAACAAAGTACTAACTGTCGGCAATTGGTATTTTTCGACAAACTGGCGCAATTCTTTCCCGCCATTCGCAGCGACAACACCGCCTCCAACTAATACGATTGGTTTTTTTGCCTTCTTCAATAAGTTCATCAAACGTTCGATTTGTAGAATCGATGGTGTGGTTGTCGGTTGATAACTTTCCAGCTGAACAACATTATCAATTTTAGGATTGGCCTTTAACGTCGTGATATCTTTTGGCAGGTCAATGAGCACAGGTCCTTTTCTACCGGTCGTCGCGATGTGGAATGCTTCATTAACAATCCGCGGCAATTCTTCAATATCTCGGACCTGATAATTATTTTTGGTGATAGGAACAGTGATTCCTAACATATCCGCCTCTTGAAATGCATCTTTGCCGATTCCCGGTGTCGTTACTTGACCAGTGATTACGACTAACGGAACGGAATCAATCATTGCATCGGCAATACCGGTTACCACATTTGTTGCCCCAGGTCCGCTGGTAACGATCACGACCCCTGGTTTGCCTGTCGCTTTCGCATAACCTTCTGCAGCATGGACCGCTCCTTGTTCATGACGTGTGAGAATATTCGGAATAGATTCATCATAGAGTGAATCGTATAATGGCAAGACCGAACCGCCAGGGTAGCCAAAAATCAATTCAACTCCTTGATTTTCCAAACACTTGATTAATAGATCTGCGCCATTTTGCTGATGTTCAGCGTCCAATTTTTGCTTCATTTCTTCCACCCCCCATTCCTCCTATTCTTCTGGTAGTTTCATGACACCGCCGGTATGTGCCGAGGTTACCATTGCTGAGTAGCGAGCCAACCAGCCTTTTTTCACTTTTGGCTGGAACTTTTCCAAATTCTCTTTTCGTTTCGCCATTTCTTCTTCCGAAACAGCGACATTCAACGTCCTGTTTGTCAAATCAATGGTAATTTCATCGCCATCTTGAACCAACGCGATTGGTCCGCCAGCTGCCGCCTCCGGAGAAACATGACCAACAGCGATCCCGCGGGTCGCCCCTGAAAAACGTCCGTCCGTAATCAAAGCAACGTCTTTTCCTAAACCACGTCCAACGATGCTGGAAGTTGGTGCCAACATCTCAGGCATCCCCGGTCCGCCTTTAGGTCCTTCGTAACGAATCACTACGACATGACCTTTGGTAACTGTATGGTTATCAATTGCTTCAACAGCTTCATCATGAGAGCCAAAACAAATTGCTTGGCCTTTGAAGACTTTGATACTTGGATCAACACCGCCAACTTTGATAACACTACCTTCAGGTGCGATATTTCCGTATAAAATCGAAAGGCCGCCTACTGGACTGTATGGTGCACTTTTCGGATGAATCACTTCTTCATTCATGATTTTGGCAGAGGCCACATTTTCTCGCAGTGTCTTGCCGGTAACAGTGACACGATCTGAATGAATGGCGCCATCGATCGAAACTAATTCATTAATGATTGCTGGAACACCACCTGCTTCATGAACATCATGCATCGAATAACTAGATGAAGGTGCGATTTTAGAGAGATACGGTACTCTTTTCGCGATCTCATTGATGTCCGCTTGATCATAATCAATCTCCGCTTCGTTAGCGATCGCCAATGTATGCAAGACGGTGTTTGTTGAACCACCCATTGCCATATCCAAAGCAAAAGCGTCATCGATCGCCTCTTTTGTAACAATATCTCGTGGTTTGATTTGTTTCTTCACTAGATCCATCAAATGTTTTGCCGATTCACGAACCAATTCTCGCCGTTCATCAGAGACCGCTAAGACCGTACCGTTTCCGGGTAAAGCCAGACCAAGAATTTCTAGTAAGCAATTCATTGAATTAGCAGTAAACATACCTGCGCAGGAACCACAAGTCGGGCAAGCATTTTGTTCCATGAATAGAAAATCTTCTTTACTCATTTGACCTTCTTTGAAAGAACCAACTGCTTCGAACATGGAAGAAAGAGTTGTTTGATGACCCTTTGGATCGATACCAGCTTTCATGGGTCCTCCCGAACAAAAGATCGAAGGTACATTGGTCCTTACAGCCGCCATGATCATTCCCGGTGTGATTTTGTCACAGTTCGGAATATAAAATACCCCGTCGAACCAATGGGCATTGATCACTGTCTCCGCTGAATCAGCAATTAACTCTCGACTTGGCAAAGAATAACGCATACCAATATGTCCCATCGCAATTCCATCATCTACACCGATTGTGTTGAATTCAAAAGGAATGCCGCCTGCCTCTCGAATCGCTTCTTTGGCCACATCAGCAAGTTCACGTAAATGAACATGTCCCGGAACAATGTCAATATAGGAATTACAAATAGCAATAAATGGTTTATTCATATCCTGAATATTTTTAACTTGACCGGTCGCATACAGCAAGCTTCTAGCGGGTGCTGCATCAATTCCTTTTTTAATCTGATCACTTCTCATTATTTACATCTCCCTACCTTCAAAAAAAGAGCATCCCATTAATAAATGGGATGCTCTTGCAAGAACCCCATTTGTAACGCAAACAGGACTCAAACAAACGGTTAAAAGCTTTCTCCGTGTTCTAAGTCCTGTACTCAATAATTAATAAGACGATTTGATTGAAATTATTGTATTTGCGCATATAAATCGGCTCCTCATTTTTCTAATAATATCTTAATCATTTTTTTATACTATACAGTTCATAAGATTAAAAGTCAATGAATTTTCAGAATATTTTCTCATTGAACTAATTTTTGGTTTTTTCTTATAAAAAAAGCCCGACAATGATTGTCGAGCTTATCCAGCAAACTGGCTATTATAAAGGTTTGCGTAAAAATCGCCCTTTTCCATCAAACTTCGATGGCTTCCTTGTTCAATAATCGAACCATCTTTCATGACAAGAATCAGATCTGCATTTTTAATAGTAGACAGACGATGTGCGATTACGAAACTTGTTCGTTCAGTCGTTAATTGATCCATCGCTTGTTGAATCATCCCTTCCGTTCGTGTATCCACGCTGGAGGTTGCCTCATCCAAAATCAACAATTCAGGATTTGCTAAGATCGCTCTGGCAATCGTCAGCAGCTGTTGTTGCCCCTGAGATATTTGACTGCCATCTGAAGAAATAATCGTATCGTACCCTTTTGGTAAGGTTCGGATAAAATGATGACATTGGGCATCTTTAGCAGCTTGTACAATTTCCTGCCTCGATGCATCCGGATTGCCATATGCAATATTATCCGCTACCGTTCCTTCGAATAACCAAGTATCCTGTAGAACCATCCCAAATTTTTGACGAATCGCCGCTCGAGAGAAGTGATTGACATTTTTACCATCAACTTCGATTTGTCCGCCTGTTAATTCGTAAAAGCGCATCAATAAGTTGATCATTGTAGTTTTACCCGCACCAGTCGGGCCTACGATCGCTACCATTTGTTTCGGTTTCACTTTAAAATTGACATCTTCCATCAAAAGACGATCCTGAGTATAGCCGAAAGCCACATGTTTGAAGGTCACTTCGCCTCTCAGTTTTTCTGGTACAGAAAGGTTTAAAACGTCTTCCCTCTCTTCTTCTTGATCTAGGATCTCAAATATCCGCTCTAAAGCCGCAAATGCACTTTGCAAATTATTAATTACATAAGAAACCTGTGTGATTGGTTCAGAAACTTGGTTCACGTATTGCAGATAGGCTTGAACAAGACCGATGGATAATTGACCGTTGATCACCATAATCCCGCCAACAACGGCACTCGTTACGAATCCCAGCTGATTGATCAAACGAATTAACGGGTTGATAGCGAAACTGACAAACTGCGCTTTTTTGAATGCTTGAAACTGTACCTCGTTCAGTTTATCCAATTCATCCGTTGTTTCCTTTTGGCGATTGTAGGCTTTGATCAAGAGATTTCCTGAATAGTTTTCCTCCGCTTTAGTCCCTACAGCTCCTAAAGCAGCTTGGTTTTCCGAAAAATACTCCTGATTTTTTTGTGCTAAATGATTCGTCAAAAAGAGACTTATTAAAAGAATAACGACAATTCCCAATGTCAACAGCGGACTCAAATAGATCATCAGCCCTAGTCCGATAACAATCGAAAAAATCGCTGAGATCATTTGCATCAAACCGACCTGCAAGACTTCTGAGACTTTGTCTAAATCCAATGTCGCTCTAGTAAGGATATCTCCAGTTTTATATTGATCAAAAAATTTCATTGGCAACCGGTTCAACTTATCCGTCAATGCTTTTCTTAAACGTAAAGTCAGTGTTTCAGCAACACTGGCCATGGTATATTCTTGCAGCAATGAAAATAATGAAACACCACCCCATGCTAAGAACAGGAAAAGTACTGGCTTAAGTAGTACAGCAAATAGATTTTTGATTGTAACTTGCTGTGCTTGAATCAATCCGATAATCTCATCCAAGCCCCAGCCTAAAATCAAAGGAGTGATCGCCATCAGTGTAGCGAAGCATACAGCGGAAACAATGATAATCAGAAACCGCACTTTCTGCTCCGTCAATAATTTGAAAAGACGAATTCCAGTAGTCTTAAATTCTTTAGGCATTTCTGCCGTTTGTTTTTCATCAACTTGCTTGATGCTCATGCTTCTTCCCCTCCATTCCTTGAGATTTAGCAAATTCTTGGTAAACCTTACATGATTTAAGCAAGGTCTCGTGCGTTCCGATGCCTACAATTTTTCCTTCTTCTAATACAATGATCTGATCAGCATCTTTAATAGTAGAAAGTCGTTGCGCAACGATAACAATTGCGGCATCCTTCAGATAACTCTTTAAAGCCTTCCGCAATTTCGCATCCGTCTGATAATCCAATGCTGAAAAGCTGTCATCAAAGAAATACAAATCAGCTGGTTTGATCAATGCACGGGCAATACTTAGCCGCTGCTTTTGCCCACCGGAAAAATTGTTTCCCTTTTGAGCAACAAATGCGTCGTACTGATTTTCTAACCCATTGATAAATTCATCCGCCTGAGCTACTTCTGCAGCCTTTTTCATATCCCCCTCGGTTGCTTGAGGATTTCCGAAAATGAAATTATCTCTGACAGTCCCGCTGAATAAGAATGCCTTTTGAGGTACATAACTAATCCGATCTCGTAAAGCTTCTTGTGTAACGTCTTGAATTGATTCCCCTAAGAAACGAATCTCACCTTTAGTCGTATCTCTTAAGCGCAGTAGTGCTTTAGCAATCGTACTTTTACCAGAACCTGTACCGCCAACGATTGCTGTAACTCCTTTTGGTATATTAAACGTAATATCCGACAGCACAGCTTCTTCTGCTCCGCTGTATGCAAAATCAACATGATCAAAAATGGCGATAGGTGCATTCTCTTTCAATTCAAATGTTTCTTTTGGACCATCAACAATTTCTTCCTGTGCAGCCAGCACTTCGCCGACCCGTTCTAGTGAAGCAAGTGCCTTTGGTATCATCACGATTACCATAGCCGCCATCGTTAAGAACCATAGACTTAGAATGGTGTACTCACTAATTGCTGTCAAGCTCCCGATCGGTACACTTCCTTGAAGGACCATTACACCTCCAAAAGCCAAGACAGCCGTCATACCTAATCCCATTACCAAATTGACAGTCGGATTCAAAACAGCGAATAGTTTATTTACACGAATCATGACATCCGCATAATTACTAAAGGTTTTGTCAGTCCGTTTCTTTTCAAAATCGGTCTTGTTAAAAGCCCGAATTACTCGAACACCTGTATAAAATTCTCTCAGAATCTGCATCATTTTGTCCATTCTCTGCTGCATCACATCTGCTAACGGAATGGCTTTCTTGATCACTATTAAGGAAACAACTGAGAACAACACGATCGAAGTGATTGGAATCCAAACAAAGCGCCAAGAAATTGCGCCAGTTAAAACGATCGAAGCCAGACAAATCAATGGTGCCGGAATGATCATTTGAAAGACCATCATCATGATCTGTTGAATATTCGTAATATCACTTGTTGTCCGAGCCAGCAATGTCGGTGTACCGAATTCATCCATATCCGCCATTGATAACTGCTGTGTCTTATCGACTAAGCGTTTCCGTAAGAAATAACCGAAACGTCCCGCCAGGATCGCTGAATAATAGCTGGCAATAATTGAAACAATCCCAGTCAACACAGCAATACCCAGCATGAGGGCACCATTCCGCCAAATCGCTCCTTGATCTTGAGTTAAAATACCTTCATCAATAATTTCAGCAACATAGTAAGGAATCATCAGTGTTCCAACAGCTTGCACGATCATTAAGATGAAGGTGCCGAAGAACATCTTTTGATATTCCTTGAAAAAGATTTTGAATAATTTCATCTTTTTTTCCCTCCTTCTCCTATGGTAGAATAAACTGTAACGTAGCGTCACAGTCAAGCAGAAAATGGAGATTTTTTATGAAAAGATATTTAACAATCAGTGAAATGGCAAAATCCGCTGGTATTAGTCGGCGAACCTTGATTTACTATGATCAAATTGATCTGTTTAAACCTGCAAAGGTTGGCGAAAATGGCTATCGTTATTACGGGATCGATCAATATTTTGAGTTAGATGTCATTTTGCTGCTAAAAAATCTTGATGTCTCATTAGAAGATATTCATATATTTTTGAAAAATCGAAATGTGGATTATGTCTTAGACGGTTTTATGCGGCAAAAGCAAAAGGTTGATGATCAGATAAAGAAATTGAATATTATTCGCGGCTCTTTAGATAGTTACATCGAAAGATACACGACACTAAAGAACTTTGATTTAGAATCGATCACCCACTCTTATCGCGAAGCAGAGTCTTTTGTGATCTCCGATACGATTGAAAGCTATGATGATTTTGACTCCGTAGAAATCTATGGGCGTTTCTATAATTCCGTCGACAGCAGCGATTTATTCAGCGGCTATCCAATTGGTTTTCTAGTTGACGGCTCCGCCTTTTATCAAGAGAACTTCCATGCCGCTCCCTATCGCGCCCTAATCAAGATACCCGAGGACCGATTACATTTCTATCAGCAGCAACGTGTAGTCAGACGTCCCGCTGGCGACTATGTTTCTGGTTTTATGAAAGATGAGATTCATCATATCAATACCTTTAATAACCGCTTTAGAAATTATCTGAAAGAGCATCAGTTAGAATTGAATGGGGATATCTGGGAATTGCTTTGGCAAGATGAGACGACTTCTGAACAGCCAGAAGATCAAGTCTTTGAAGTACTAATCCCGGTGAAACGTAAAGAAAGAAATTAAACGAAAGGTTAGCTCCCTTTCAAGCAAATCACCTTGACAGACCGACAATAGTGATGATAAGATTAAAAAAGAATTTAAAGAAAGGAGAGAGCATTATGATTAAGACCAAAAAAGCCAACCAAATACAATTGATTGATTTATTGCATTCGTTTTATTCGAACAGAGCGTCTTATTCGCCAGTCTCTCTAATTTCGTAAATAAAGCCTATTTGTCAAACTGTCAATCATACGATTGGCAGTTTTTTTTTTTTGCATATTTCATTACTATAAATTTATTACACTTATCAGAATTAGAAAATCTACGGAGGTGTTTCCTATGAGTGGAAAAAGAAAGAAATCAGAGAACAATACTAATTAACCAGAGGAATTCGTTTATTCCTCTACGAGAGGATTAACTATGTTAACAATAAAAGGAAAATACACTACAGCAACAGTCTATACAGACAACATAACTGACAGCACGGTTGGTCAAATCACGACACTTTGCAATCAGAAGTTCGCAACGGATGCGAAAATCCGAATCATGCCTGATACCCACAGCGGTTCCAGTTGTGTCATCGGTACAACAATGACCATAAAGGATCAAGTCGTCCCTAACCTTGTCGGCGTAGACATTGGCTGCGGACTCTATGTAACAAAATTGAGAAAAGGCATCAAACTAAACTTTGATAAATTAGATCGAACAATTCGTAATCGTATTCCCAGCGGGCATCATTCACACAGCAAACCCTTATATACATTTCCTTTAGAAAATGTTCAGGCTCCTGTTCACCGTGGACGAGCGTTGCGGAGTTTAGGAACACTAGGCGGTGGAAATCACTTTATTGAGGTCAATGAGGGATCAGATGGTTTTTATTTAGTTATTCATAGCGGCAGCCATATATTAGGCAATGAAATTGCGGAATATCATCAGGAGATTGCATATCAGAAGTTGGCACAACAGCGGCAAGAATTGAAACTTCGATCAAGATCAGCAATTGATCCTGCTGAAAAAGAAGACCTTATTCAACAAAGAGAAGAATTAAATATCCCATATGAATTGTCTTATGTATCAGAAAACGATTTAACCAATTACTTATCTGATATGAGAATCGCGCAACAATATGCGGCTTTCAATCGTCAAAGTATGGCCCTGACAATCTTAAAAGCGATGAAATGGGAAAAACATGTCGTCGAAAGCTTTGATAGTCCCCATAATTATATTGATTTGAAACACCTGATTCTACGTAAAGGAGCATCTTCTGCGAGAAGAAACGAGAAAATGATCGTTCCTTTAAATATGAAAGACGGCTCCATCATTGGTGTCGGAAAAGGTAATAATGAGTGGAATCAATCTGGCCCTCACGGTGCAGGTCGGATGATGAGCCGTTCTCAAGCCAGAGCGTCAATCAGTCTCGAAAACTATCAGCATATGATGCGTCACGTTTGGTCGACTTCTGTCTCAAAAAAAACATTAGATGAAGCACCTAAAGCATATAAGTCTAAGAAACAATTACTGACAAATTTGCATGAAACAATGGAAGTTAAGGAAGTCATTCGACCATTGTATAATTTTAAAGGGTAGTCGGAAGCACTAAGAGATGATATATACTTTAAGGGATGGCAAGAACAAGCAAGTCTAACAGTTTGTCTAGAAAGAGCTGATATAACAAGATTTAGAATGGAGGAAGGATACGTTGTGATATCTTTCCTCCTTTTTCATGTTTAATATACATCTTATTAGTTAGTCTGAATCATTATAATAACTACAATTGACATGGTCACGTATTCCCTAATAGACAGAAAGAAATGGCTGATGAACTAGATATTAATAAAAATGGCAACTAGTCCATGATTGATCCGTAAAGTATGATTTAATGTAAAAAATTCACCTAAGTTTCTCAACCAAATCAGTCTATTAGATAACAAAAAAGACCCAACAATTTATGCTGGGTCTCAGTTAGGGCGAACGATGGGAATCGAACCCACGAGTGCCGGAGCCACAATCCGGTGCGTTAACCACTTCGCCACGATCGCCATGGTGCTATTCAATTCAAAAGAAAGAACTAAGATGTAATAACATCTTAGTTCAATACCGGCGGCCGGGGTCGAACCGGCACGCCCGTGAGGGCACTGGATTTTGAGTCCAGCGCGTCTGCCAATTCCGCCACGCCGGCATGTCAATAAATATTCTAGTACTAAGGCGGTAACCGGATTTGAACCGGTGATGAAGGTTTTGCAGACCTCTGCCTTACCACTTGGCTATACCGCCATTATACTATTGTTTTCTCCTTAGAACAAGTATTTTTCAAGAAAGTTTCTTGATACTTTTCCAAGAAAACTGGGGTAGCTGGATTCGAACCAACGCATGAGGGAGTCAAAGTCCCTTGCCTTACCGCTTGGCTCTACCCCAACAAAACGGGCGAACGATGGGAATCGAACCCACGAGTGCCGGAGCCACAATCCGGTGCGTTAACCACTTCGCCACGATCGCCATATCAATAAAGAACAGGGGCAGCAGGAATTGAACCCACACTAACGGTTTTGGAGACCGCTGTTCTACCTTTAAACTATGCCCCTGAAACAAATGGAGGAGAGTGGATTCGAACCACTGAACCCTAAGGAACGGATTTACAGTCCGTCGCGTTTAGCCACTTCGCTACTCCTCCATGGTGGCGCGGGACAGAATCGAACTGCCGACACACGGAGCTTCAATCCGTTGCTCTACCAACTGAGCTACCGCGCCATAAATATAGTTTAAAGTTTTTAATTAAATGGCGGTCCCGACGGGATTTGAACCCGCGATCTCCTGCGTGACAGGCAGGCATGTTAACCCCTACACCACGGAACCGAATGGAGGTTAACGGGATCGAACCGCTGACCCTCTGCTTGTAAGGCAGATGCTCTCCCAGCTGAGCTAAACCTCCATATTTAATTAAATGACCCGTACGGGACTCGAACCCGTGTTACCGCCGTGAAAGGGCGGTGTCTTAACCGCTTGACCAACGGGCCAGTAAAAAGTTGATACGGAGAGTAAGGGATTCGAACCCTTGAGACAGGAATACCCGCCTACATGATTTCCAATCATGCTCCTTCGGCCACTCGGACAACTCTCCAAGATAGGAGCACAAAGGCCCAATACTCTATTAATTCTCTTTCGAGAAACTCCGGCAGTAGGACTCGAACCTACGACATCATGATTAACAGTCATGCGCTACTAC
>NZ_JAQDPG010000020.1:0-39381 GCF_027659535.1 Enterococcus malodoratus
ATAATTTTTTAAAAATAGATGTATAATAAAACATAAAAATTATTTATTTAAAATAAAAATAATTTTTATTCTTTTTGAATTAGAGAACGATTGGAATTCACTGTCAATTATATAACTAAGGTTATCACAACTGGTGGTTTGTACTACAGTCCGACATTCTCAAGTGTTAACAAATTCAAATTGAAAAAAAGTAATTCGCTATTTGAATTTGTAAGGAGATTTAAACACGCATCTGTTTTTTTCTAAATCGCTAGTTTGTATCATATTAAGGAGGGAATTTAAAGATAAATAGTGCAAAAATCAATAGATAGTAAATAGAAGATAAGCTTCTGGCGGTTTCACAAGTGCAGAGCATCTGCTTAAAAGTGAAATAAAGTTTTACATAATAAGTCAAAATTCATACATACAGAAGCAAAAATCTTTTGATCTTAATCACAAAGAAGAGAGATGAAGCCAATTTGAAAAATAGGAATGTTTCTAATTTAAATGATAATACTGATGAGCAATTATTAGACAAGGTTGAAGTATTGGAAAATCAGAACGAAGAACTATTAGACAGGGTCGAAAAATTGGAAGGTATTCGTGGGGCACTGGAAGAAAAAGTTTCGGCCTACCGTTACAACTTAAAAGAATTAACAAAGAAATTAGATGATGTCGACATACCGATCAAAAAAGAAGTAGTTGTCTATCATAATAAGGACAATTTAGAGAGGCGCCGCTTCATCCTTCAAGGAAGGAATCTTCATGAACAAGCAGCAGTTTGTCATGATTCTTCCGACGAAGTGGCTGAAATCACGAATTTACAAGAAAAGTATGAACGACTGTTAGAACAATATATGTATGAACATGATAGAAATGACCAATTATTTAGTTATCTATTTCAAGAGGAAGAAAATGCCGCTCTCGATTTGTTTGTCAAGGTGGATGTCGCGGATACGTTGTTAGAAGCAACAACTTTAAGTCGCAGGATTATTCAACAAGCGGAGGATCAAGCGCAGCATATTGGGTCAGATTTGAAGGAGCAATTGATGGGTGTATTGAGGCGAGAAAATCATTTGCCGCATGAAGTTGTTAAGGACTTAAAAAATGGTATTCGATGTTTAGACGAATAAAAAAGAGAAGAGTCTTAGGAGTTAATGGGTGTAAAAAAAGTGGAATTGAGTAAAGACGGGAGTGACGTAAAATGAAAAAAGTAATCATTTTGACTAGAAATATTATTATCGAACAAGAATTTCAGGACGAATTGCAGCGGTTAGATTACGAAGTGTTTGTTCTAAAAGAATTTTTTGATGTCGACAAGCCGCAATATTTTGAAGAGATTTTGTCTCTTTTTGACATTGTCATTTTTAGCGAAACCTTGACGAATCAGGAGTTTAACGAAATTTTACCGATCGTTGTGGAGAAGGATCTGCATTATTTGCGGCGCACAGATGAGCCGGTGCCGAACATTGATGAGAATCATTGTTTGTCGATTGATTGTACGTTAACAGAATTAAGAGAGTTCTTACTATTAAGTGATAAACGAGAAGGCCAGAATGAATCTCTTTCAAAAGGATTAGTCAGACAATCGGAAATGAAGAAGCAGGATTTGGTGCTCTTCTACAGTTCGTTGAATAATATTGAAAAGAAAATCATCAGCGCTTTAGCCGAAGGAAGTGGAAAGATCATTTCCAGAGACGAATTGTGTAACAAGGTTTGGAACAATGAGGTCAGCAAGTCGCGTTTGGTTCAAATGTCGACGGCGGTAGGTAATATCCGTAAGAAAATTGCCCACGCGCATATTGATAATGTCCGGATCATTACTTATTGGGGAAATGGTTACCGTCTCCATGATGTGCCGAACGGATTAATGAATGAGCATATTAAAGAATACAGTATGTAAGTAAAACAAAAAGGTTCTAGTTTTCTTCTGATTCAGAAGAGAGCTAGGGCTTTTTTTCTACATTTTTTTTATTTTTCTCGATTTGATTTAAAAAAATCAAGAAAAAAATCCGATACCGCCTCGCTATACTTGTCCTTGTAAGGAAAGAGGTGCACAAAATGGTCAATCAGTATTCAACGATGTTTTTCCCCTGAAGCCATTCGCTAACAAATAATTAAAGAAAAGGAAAGAAGCGTATCTATGAATCAGAAAAAATTATCTCTATTTGGCTTTTTTGCTTTGACAGCTTCTATGGTTTTGACTGTCTATGAGTATCCGACATTCGCTACAGCAAAGTTACACCTAGTCTTCTTTTTATTACTAGGCGGGATTTTATGGTTTTTACCTGTGGCTTTGTGTGCGGCTGAAATGTCTACCGTGGAAGGCTGGCAAAATGGCGGCATTTTTAGTTGGGTCAGCCAAACCTTAGGTGAACGTTTTGGTTTTGCGGCCATCTTTTTTCAATGGTTTCAAATTACTGTAGGGTTTGTCACCATGATCTATTTCATTTTGGGGGCATTATCCTATGTCTTGAATTTTCAAGCATTAAATACTGATCCGTTGATGAAATACATCGGGCTGTTAGTCATCTTTTGGGGCCTGACTTTTTCACAATTAGGCGGGACGCAGCGGACGGCTAAAATTGCTAAGGCAGGATTCTTGATTGGAATTCTCATTCCATCCGTTATTCTGTTTGGTTTAGCAGCGGCTTACTTTATTGGAGGAAATCCGATTGAGATTGCGATCAGTACAAAGGCTTTTGTACCAGATTTCTCACAATTATCAACCTTGGTTGTATTTGTATCCTTTATTTTAGCTTACATGGGTGTCGAGGCATCCGCTTCGCATATCAATGAATTGGAAAATCCAAGAAAAAATTACCCGTTAGCAATGATCCTATTGGTCATTTTAGCGATTGCCTTGGATGCGATCGGCGGCTTTTCTGTCGCTGCAGTGATTCCCCAAAAAGACTTGTCTTTAAGCGCTGGAGTGATCCAAACCTTCCAATCATTGATTTTACATTTTAATAGTCATCTAGGCTGGCTCGTTAAGGTGATCGCGTTAATGATTGCTTTTGGTGTAATGGGGGAAGTAAGTTCTTGGGTCGTCGGTCCATCTCGCGGGATGTTCGCCGCAGCACAACGAGGACTACTGCCAGATTTTCTGCGCAAAACAAATACCCACGGCGTACCTGTTCCGTTAATTATGATCCAAGGTGTGATCGTTACTATTTGGGGTGCGGTGTTGACTTTTGGCGGCGGCGGAAATAATTTATCCTTCTTAGTTGCCATTTCACTGACGGTAGTCATTTATTTAGTAGGGTATCTATTGTTCTTTATCGGCTATTTTGTTTTGGTTTATAAGAAGCAAGGGTTGAAAAGAACTTATAATGTGCCAGGTAAAAAAATAGGGAAAACCTTGATTGCCGGTATCGGACTATTGCTATCAGTTTTTGCTTTGCTGATTTCTTTCGTTCCGCCTGCATCAATTGCGAAGGGCGAGGATCGAACCTATCAGGCAATTTTGTTAATCAGTTTTGTTATTACGGTCATTTTACCATTCATTATTTATGAGCTGCATGATAAACATGATCATAAAAATTTGGAAGAACCCGTTCACATGGAAGCAGGAGATGTGAATGCGGCAACCCATCCAGCAGCTCGAGGAGAACATCAGATTGTTCAAACAGAAGAACACACATTGAAACATTAGATAAATATATTTTTCAGGAGGAATTACACATGTTATATGGAAAAGAAAATCGTGATGAAGCAGAATATTTAGAACCTATTTTTGGATCAAAAAGTGAACAAGTTGATTTGCCAAAATACAAATTGAATCAAGAATCGATTGAACCGCGCGTGGCATATCAATTAGTTCAAGACGAAATGCTGGACGAAGGAAATGCTCGGTTGAATCTGGCAACCTTTTGTCAAACATATATGGAACCTGAAGCAGTCAAACTAATGAGCCAAACCTTAGAAAAAAATGCCATCGATAAATCAGAATACCCTCGCACAACAGAAATTGAAAATCGCTGTGTGAATATGATTGCTGATCTTTGGAACGTTAGTGAAAATGAAAAATTTATGGGCACGTCAACGATTGGTTCTTCTGAAGCCTGCATGTTGGGCGGAATGGCGATGAAATTCGCCTGGCGCAAACGGGCAGAAAAATTAGGCTTGGATTTAAATGCGAAAAAACCGAATTTGGTCATTTCTTCTGGCTACCAAGTATGTTGGGAAAAATTCTGTGTTTACTGGGATATTGAAATGCGTGAAGTACCGATGGATAAAGAACACATGTCAATCAATTTAGATAAAGTAATGGATTATGTGGATGAATATACGATCGGAATCGTTGGGATCATGGGGATTACTTACACCGGTCGTTACGATGATATCAAAGGATTAGATGATTTAGTCGAAGAATACAATAAACAAACAGATTACAAAGTCTACATCCATGTGGATGCCGCTTCCGGTGGTTTTTATGCACCCTTCACTGAACCAGATCTTGTTTGGGATTTCCGATTGAAAAATGTTATCTCAATTAATTCTTCAGGTCACAAATATGGCTTGGTTTATCCTGGTGTGGGTTGGGTCTTATGGCGTGATCAAAAATATGTACCAAAAGAATTGATTTTCAAAGTCAGCTACCTTGGAGGCGAATTGCCAACCATGGCAATCAATTTCTCTCACAGTGCGGCACAATTGATTGGTCAATATTATAATTTTGTACGTTATGGATTTGATGGCTATAAGGCGATTCATGAACGGACTCACGAAGTTGCTTTGTATCTGGCCAAAGCGATTGAAGAAACAGGTCTGTTTGAAATTGTTAATGATGGCTCTCAATTGCCGATTGTATGCTACAAATTAAAAGAGGATTCTTCACGAGAATGGACTTTGTATGATTTGGCTGATCGTCTTTTGATGAAAGGATGGCAAGTTCCCGCTTATCCGCTTCCTAAGAACTTAGATCAAGAAATCATCCAACGTTTGGTTATTCGCTCAGATTTTGGGATGAACATGGCTTATGACTACGTTCAAGATATGCAAGAAGCGATTGAAGCGTTGAACAATGCTCATGTCGTTTATCATAAAAAACCAGAAATCAAAACTTACGGATTTACGCATTAAAAAAGATAGGTGTGACAAGATTTTTGTCACACCTGCTTTTTACATATAAACGGCATTTCAGAAGAAACCCTTTGGAAATAAGCCGGAATTTCGCAAATGCCTTCTTATTTTTTGAAACTGCCCACCTCTGTCACGGCCTCTGTTTCGAGCGGCCTTATGACTTGATTGATTTCAAAACAGGTTGAGTTGATCGTCTGTAAGGACACTGGGAAGATTAATGTGTTCTCACTGCCTAAGTCAGGCTGATAAAGAGCGGTGTCACACACGATGATCCGTTTTGAACAGAAGAAGACATCATCGACGACTTCGTTCAATGTATTGTAAATCATATTGCTGATAATGAAATGATCATCCAGCAGGGCTTTAAGCTGTTTTCGGTAGTATAAGAAATTGAAATCTGAAGGCGCGACAATGTACAACTCAACTTTCTCGTCAAAGGTATTTCTGCGCAATAAATCAAGCGTCAAAGTCATTTTACGGATAAGGTTTTCGTTCCAATGAATCTCAGTTTGGTAATCGGCCGCCCATTGATTCAAAATATGTTGAACAGTTTGATAAAGCTCCTGCTGATCATTATCTAAGAGATAAATTACATCAGGCTGGAAAAGCTGCATGTTGGCCCAAGTGGAACGGATAAAAGGCAGAAAAGCTTTTTTTAAGAGCAATTCGTTTTCTATTGAAATGTTTAATGCTGATCGTAATTGTTGAAGTAATTTTTCTATTTCAGGATAGCATTTGATATGATTTTGATAGACGACTTCAAAATCTTTTTGCAGTAGCTCCAAATTATTGCAAAGATAATTTCTTGCGTTAAAAAGTGAATAGATAAAAAATAATTCCTCTTCATTTGTGCAGATAGTGGACTTTAGTGTCTTTACGCCTTCACGCAATAAGCCAAATAAAGGTGTTTGTTGCGCAGTTTGTTTTTCGTCGTCAGAAAACTGAATGGGGAATTGCCTCGCTCGCTGGCTGCTCAATTGGCTGCCCAAAATGATTATTTCCCGTTCGCTGCTGGGATAATCGCGGTCAAAAAAATGTTCCTCCACATAATCTATTAAATCGGCGGCAGAAGAAGCGATCATTTTATTATATGGAATGGCCGAACGATCACCGGTCTATCTTGAGATGGCTAAAAGCAGGTAACGAAGATCCTTTTCCGGCAGCTTGATCGTGTGGTCTGACTGCAAATAGCCCAATTCCTCGGCAAATTCAAAAATATCTGCCCGAATTTGATAGATCTTGCTGGTGGAAAGAAATTCTTTTTCTGCAATTTCCGACCAGTGAGTATTTCCGCTCAAAAAATCATTCAAGACACGCAGAAAATCAGAGCGGCGAAAGATTCGCTGGGTCAATTCCAATAGGGAATAGGCTGAACTAAAGGATGCTTTGCAGGTGTTTTTCGTTCGTTCGAAAGTAAGAATCTCTTGCCCGAAAGATTCCTTCAGTAATTCGAGATCATTAGTGATCGTAATTGTACAAACATTCAATCGTTCAGCCATTGTGTGTAAGGCAATCTTTTTCTTCTGATACAATTGTTGACAAAGATAAACCTGACGAAAAATATTTTTTTCAATATACCTTTCTAACATAACGTACCTCCCAATTAATAAACACATACGTCTGATATTGTATACCAATTTAATCAATTTGAGTATTTTTAAGCGAAGTGCCTCGTCATTTTTTTAGAGATAGTCATTAAATAATTAGGATTACGGACATTAGCCTCCATAGTAAATCGTTTTAAAATAATTTTCAGTTATTTTTAGTTAGAAATCATTCTAGTTTACATATGCTTTATTTTCAAGCCAAAGAGGAACAGCAAGAAAAAATCGTAAAATATTTGATAACAGTTTTGAAGGCTGATTTTCGGATTAGAATGAGTGGCAAGAATAATGAGATAAAAAAATTTTTTTCATCGGAAATTTTTCTTTTATGAGAGTTTGAAGGGAGAAACTTTTCACAAGCTCGACTGTATTAGTCACCTGTTTTTCAGTTTCATCTATAGGAGAATATTGTATATTGGTGAGCAATATCTGCTTCTCAGGTAAAAACTGTCATTATCAATTACATCATCTGTTATAGTGAAAACTGTAACAGGAGTACGTGATAGTTAAAATAATTATCATTATTTTAAAAGGTTTTTCGGGCACAAGGCAATAAAAAAGCCCTTTCTTAAAACAGATTCCTTTGTTATAATCATTTTAAATTATTATGAAACTATTTAACAAAGGAGCGCGCATATGGAAACTATTACAATCGACAAAACTGTAGAACAAACAAAAGGTCCTTGGGAAGGTTTTAACGAAGGACGCTGGCAGCATGAAGTCAATACGTTGGACTTCATCAAACGCAACTATACAGAATACAAAGGTGACGACAGCTTTTTAGAAGGCGCTGCACCAAGTACAGAAAAACTGTGGGACAAATTACAAGAGCTTTTTGAAGTACAACACAAGCAAAACGGTGTTTACGATATGGACAGCGATATCCCAGCGACGATCACTTCTCACGCACCAGGTTATTTAATCCAAGAGGAAGAAAAAATTGTTGGATTGCAAACGGATGTACCTTTAAAACAAGCATTCATGCCATTTGGCGGTATCAATATGGCAAACAAAGCATTAGAATCAAATGGCTATGAAGTAGACGATGACATGTCATTCATCTTCAACAAATGGCGCAAAACTCACAACCAAGGTGTTTTTGACGCTTATACAGATGAAATGCGTTTAGCTCGTAAAAACAAAATCATCACTGGATTACCAGATGCTTATGGACGTGGACGAATCATTGGTGATTACCGTCGTGTTGCTTTATACGGTATTGACTACTTAATGAGTGAAAAGAAAAAAGATTGGAAAAACGTCGGCAGCAAAGTTATGACGAACGACGTGATCCAATTACGTGAAGAGGTTTCTGAACAATACCGTGCATTAGTTGACATGAAAGAAATGGCTGCAAGCTATGGCTATGACATTTCAAAACCAGCTGCTAACGCTCAAGAAGCGATCCAATGGTTATACTTTGGCTATTTAGCAGCCATCAAATCACAAAACGGTGCCGCAATGTCGATCGGCCGTATCTCTGCATTCCTAGATATTTATATCCAACGTGATTTAGAGCGCGGTGTTATCACTGAATTCGAAGCACAAGAAATGATCGATCATTTGATCATGAAACTGCGCATGGTTAAATTTGCTCGTACTCCTGAGTACAACCAATTATTCTCTGGTTACCCAATTTGGGCGACATTATCATTAGCAGGAATGAATATGGATGGTTCTTCATTAGTAACGAAGAATGATTTCCGTATCTTACACACTTTAACAAACATGGGACCTTCACCAGAGCCAAACTTGACTGTCTTGTATTCTTCTCATTTACCAGAAGGCTTCCGGACTTATGCAGCAAAAGTTGCTAAAGAGAGTTCATCGATCCAATTGGAAAATGATGATTTATTACGTCAATACTGGGGATCTGATGATGCAGCGATCGCATGTTGCGTATCCGCTACCGTTATTGGTAAAGACATGCAATTCTTTGGTGCTCGTGCCAACTTAGCCAAAGCAGTCTTATATGCAATCAACGGCGGAGTTGATGAAATGACCAAAATGCAAGTGGGTCCTCGTTTCCGTCCATTGGAAGGTGACAGCATCGACTTCGATCAATTCATGGACAGTTATAAAGATGTTTTAGATTGGTTAGCTGAATTATATGTAAATACATTGAACGTGATCCATTACATGCACGATAAATATGCCTATGAAGCACCACAATTAGCGTTGATGGACACTGATTTGAACCGCACTTTCGCAACTGGGATCGCTGGTATTTCTCATGCGGCGGATTCATTGATGGCGATCAAACACGGAAACGTAAAAGTAATCCGCGATGAAAACGGCTTAGCAATTGATTACGTTCCGCAAAACGAATTCCCAACGTACGGAAATGACAACGACGAAGCGGATGAAATGGCTAACTGGATTCTTGAGTACTTCATGACTCAAATCAAACGTCAACATACGTACCGTGAATCAACACCAACATTGTCATTATTGACGATCACTTCAAATGTTGTTTACGGGAAAAATACTGGGAATACACCAGATGGCCGCCGTGCGGGTAAACCGTTAGCACCAGGTGCAAACCCAAGTTATCAAGATGGCAAATTCTTAGGTGAGAAAAATGGTCTGTTGGCTTCATTAAACTCAACAGCGAAATTGAATTACTCTTGTGCGCAAGATGGTATCTCTGATACACAAACAATCAATCCGGGAGCATTAGGCCGTACGGATGATGAAGAGATGCAAGTAGACAACTTACGCCAAGTACTGGATGGCTACTTTGACAAAGGCGGTTATCACTTGAACGTCAATGTCTTTGGCCGCGAATTACTTGAAGAGATGGATAAAGATATCGACAATCCAAAATATGCGAACTTTACCATTCGTGTATCTGGTTATGCCGTGAAATTCCGCGACTTAACACCTGAACAACGTCGTGACGTAATTTCACGTACAGACCACACAAAAATGTAAAAATCATTTTATTTTTAGCGAAATAGAATTTTTAAAGGATTCAGAACCTCATACATGGGGTTCTGAATCCTTTTTTTACCAAAAATGTTAAAAAATATTAATAATTATGATTTAAGAATAAATAATTAGTTATTTGATTTATAATATTGGTAATTATTGGGCTTTATAAAGTGGGTGACAGTGATTGAAGGAGTATGAGAGTCAAAGGGTATTGAGGATTGTTGGTGTCGTTGCGGGGGCGATGGCCTTTTTTTTACTAGTCTATGCTTATTTCGGTTCGCATTTTTACTTTGGATCGACCGTCGCCAATGTCGATGTTGGCGGTCTATCGGTTGTTGCGGCCGAAAAAAAGATTCGGCAGGAGACAAAACAAGTTGAGATCGAGTTGAAGGGTGAGAACCAAACGATTAAGCTTCAGCTTGCTTCACCCTACACGCTTCAAAAAGAATATTTGAAGCGGAATATTCGCAGAGGAGAAGTAAGTTTGCCGTTAAAAAAAAGAGCAAAGGGCGATTTGATCGATGCCATTAATCGGGTGTCTTTTCTTGGCGGCAAGGAAGCCAAAAGAGCGAAGATTGTTTATGCGAATGACCGATTCAAGATCGAACCTGAAAAGAAGGGGACGGTGATTGATTCTGTCAAAATTCGGAAAGAGCTCTGTAAGGATATTGACGAAGGGACACTGCAAACGGAGTATGCTTTAGCAGATTTTTATCGCGAACCGGAAGTCACAGCAAAAAAATTACAGAAGCAAAAAATTCTGCAAAAGCTGGAAGAAGTTCAAAATCGCGGAATTAAATTGAAAATGACTAATAAATCCGTACCGCTTACAGAACAAATGCTGGCGGCATCGGTGGATGAACAAGGAAATTTTGATCAGGATTTGATTCTAAGCTGGGTAGCGGAGTTGGAGCGAGAACATTCGACAATCTATAAATCGGTTGATTTTACGAATGTTCATGGCCAGCATTTACGGTATAAAAATATTGGAAATTATGGCTGGTTTATCGACATCAAAGAATCAGCCAAAAAGATCACTAAAAAGTTGAAGGAACCGGAAACCCAAATCATTCAGCTTGTACTGCGGGGAGAAACCAAAAAACAGCCGCTGCACATAACGAAGAATTATATCGAAGTTGATTTGGACAATCAAAAAATGTATTGCTTTAATCAAGGGAAAAAGGTCGTTGAGACCGATGTGATCACAGGACGTTATGATAAGGGGACGGCGACTTTTCCCGGATTTCATACGATTATGGATAAGCGGCGCAACGTCGATCTAAGCGGAGTCTTGTCAACGGGTGACGGCACCTATAATGTTCCAGTGGACTACTGGCTGCCATTATTGAGTTATGGGCAGACGATTACAGAGATCGGATTGCACGACACGGATCATAAGCTGCAATATTTTGGCCAGCCGGGAGCTTATCAGACAGATCTAGGAAGCTACGGATGTGTGAATACACCCAAAGCGCAAGTGGCTCAAATTTATGATTATAGCTTCATCGGAATGCCGGTTTTTATTTATGGCCACATTTATGATGATGCTCCGGGAGAATTCGATAAGCCGGTCGAGTATGGTACAGAAATCTAAAACAAGCCAGTCAGAATTTCTCTGACTGGCTTGTTTTGTTTAAAAGATAATATTGTCCTTGATCAACTCGATGTTTTTGATGAATATCTTGCGATCATGCATTTTGATGGCTCCGCAGCTTTTCAATTGATGCATGATTCGGCTGACACTGCTGGCCGCATTGATGCCGCAGAAATGCGCGATTTCTTCATTGGTTACGACAAAATCAATTAATATTCCATCTTGAAACTCAATCCCGAATTTGTCGTGCAAATCATAAATTTGAGTACAGACGGCGCCAAACTTCCCATTCATCAACATCTGTTGTGTTCGCTTCATTGATTTGAGCAGCCGCTCTCGATAATAGTTTTTTACATAGATTTGCAGTTCGAAATTTTGATTGATGTCTTTCCAAAATTCCACGCGATCGATTTGATAGAGTTCGGCCTTTTCTGACTCTACCCGTATATTAAAGGGGGCATCAATAAATTGGGAGTATTCATCCTTTAACAGTGAGACTACTTCGAGATCGTTGATATAGTCCAAATTGAATTCTCTCCCATCTCTGGAGATGACACTAGTCTTTATGACGCCGTTTTTCAAAATGTACACATGGTGATCCTGGATTCCTTCGTAAAGCAAATATTTTTTATATTCTTTGGTAACGATTGGAAATTTTTTTTGTTCTAAGTAGTTTGTTAAAGCTGTATTATCCAATTTTTCGTTGTTCCTTCCGTAAATTACTGAAATTTTCATTGCTATTTTATCACAAGAAACCGTCGGATCAGATCAAAAGTATGTATAAAAAAGATACAAACAAATGTTAATGTCCTTTTTTAATAGAAATAATTAAGGGCTTTTTTTATTAAGAAATCTGATTTCCTCTTTTTTTTATATCCTTATAATCGGTTAAGTAAGTCAAACAGCCCAAATGCTCTAGTGATTAGAAAATTTGGAAATAAGAGGAGTGGTTATTCATGAAAAAATGGACATGCGCAATGATCGAACGATTGGAATCAGCCTACAAGGTACGGTTTGAAAAGGAGGCCGTTTTGGTCTTTCTAAATGATGCCTATCAAAATGCCTTGATGCTGAGAAAGGATTATACGCTGGAATCAGATGATACACTAGAGGATTTTTTGGCAGAGTTTGACCACACACGTGATTTATTTATTAGTCAAGCGGTCGATCGCTACCCGTCTAATTATAATAAGATCGCGGAAAAGATTTCTGATTTAAAGAAATTGAATGAGAGTATCGCATAATAATGAGAGTGGGTCTTGAAAATTAAGGAAGAAGAAAAGTTATTCAATAAAGGTTTTATCACAATCACAATTATCAATTTTGTTGTATTTTTAGTTTATTACTGTTTTGTCGTTATCACAGCGAAATATGCGACCCAAAGTTTAGGTGCATCAACAGCACAAGCGGGCTTTGCGGTAGGGATTTATATCATCGGTACATTGCTTGCGCGGCTCTATATTGGGAAGAAATTGGAATTATTTGGTCGCCGAGCAGTCTTACGTTACGGGGCACTTTTTTATTTGATAACAACTGCGGCGTATTTGGTCAGCAGCAATATCTTTATTTTAGATGGTGTACGTTTCTTGAATGGTTTTGGTTATGGTGCAGTTTCGACAGCGGCAAACGCAATTGTCACGGCTTATATCCCGGAAGCGAAATACGGTGAAGGCATTAATTACTATGGATTGAGTACCAGTTTAGCGGCCGCAATTGGTCCGTTTATTGGGTTGCTGCTATTACCATTAGTAGGATTTAAGGCCATTATTATCCTTGCAGTCGTATTAGCCTTCATCACGATGCTGGCTTGCTTCAAATTCAAGGTAAACAATATCGTGTTAACAGAAGAAAGTCGTGCAAAAATCAATACATTCAGTTTGGAAAGCTTTATTGAATTCAAAGTCCTGTTTATCGCAGGAATTGCGTTTTTAATCGGGATTGCCTACTCAAGTGTTCTAGGATTCCTATCTATTTATGCGGATCAACTGCACTTGGTGACAGCAGGAGCCTTCTTCTTCGTGGTTTACGCATTGGTCGTTACTTTGACAAGACCAATGTCTGGTAAAATTTTTGATAGACATGGTGAAAATGCTGTAATGTATCCAAGTTTTATTTGTTTGACGATTGGCTTGATTCTTTTGGCCTTTACAGGAAATACTTTTGTATTACTGGCCTCTGGTGCTTTCGTTGGCTTGGGTTATGGAACCTTTATGGCAAATGGACAGGCCGTTACTTTGAAGTTAGTTGAAAAAGACCGTATCGGTGTCGCTTTATCAACTTACTTTATTGGTCTTGACTTGGGATTAGGTGTTGGACCTTACTTGTTGGGAGCTGTTAAAGGACTTCTAGGTTCGTATCAACATATTTATATTTTCTGTGCAGTAATTCCAATTATCGTGGCAATTCTGTATATGATTTTTTATAAACCTGGAAAAGCAACGAAAGTTAATGGGTAATTCATAACATATAAAAAGGGCTGTGCCAGTTAATTTTGGCACAGCCCTTTTGTAGGTTTTACGTTTTTAATTGTTATTCAGTTTTTTATTAATCAATTCTTTTAGATTAAAATTCTCATTTAACTTGGCATAATAATCCGCTTGTTTTAAGAGTTCCATTTGTTCGTTGAGGTTTTCCTGGATCAGGGCCTTTTCAAAAAATAACTCTTCTAAGCCAGCAGTAATGTTTACTTCTAATAAAGTCTGGATGCCTTCATCACAAAATGAGTTTGCTTTTTCCCGGTTTCCACGATCAGCGTAGAAGCAGGCTGCTTGATAATAAGATGGACCTAACTGTTGTTGAGTATTCATTTTTTCCTCCAATTGTTCAGCGCGTTTAAAAAAGATACGGGCGCGCTTTTTTTCTTCGTTTGCTTGATAACAAGTGGCTAATCCTTTGAGTACTAGCAGTTCATATCGTTTTTCATCATGTAAAAAGGTGTAGGCTCGTTGGAAATAGTGTACGGCTTTTTGGGTATCATGACTGCCAAATAGGTTCGCGTAGGCACGGAAATACAGCAAGTGACCAACGATTCGCGCGTTATCGTAAGAAATTTTCTTTCCATAAGTATCCAATAAAAATAAAACACTGGAGAATTCTTGGCGCAGGTGCAAACAACGGACAATATTTAACAAAGAGACTTCTGACAAAAGAGTGGTTTCCGGAAAAACTTGGTGGTATGGGATACTTAATCTTGTGCAGAGATCTAAAACGACTTCCAAAATGCCTTCGTTTTTCAATTCAATCAATTCTAAGTCAGCAGGTGAACAAATGATATCGAGGGCATCTAGCGGCAACCCCATGTCCTCGCGTGTTTGTTTAATGATATGCCCATTGACCTTCATGATTGACCTCCTACGAATAACGCTTTCATATTAATTCTAAAGCTTTTATTAGAAAACTACAATAAAAATATTCAAAAAAACTTGTTTTTTTAATTTTTTTTACAATATTTGGATTAGAAAGTTTATTTTATCTTTGTTATATCAATTATTTAGGATAGAGAGAATATTGAAAATTAAGCAGTATCCGATATTTAACCTTTTATAATTCGATTTTGACCAATAATGAAAAGACTGCTTGCGTTTCAAACCGAATGTGATAAACTGTTAAAATACTATGAAATGAAAGAGTGATTATGATGAGAGAAATGAATGTTGCAATTGTCGGCGCTACCGGTGCAGTGGGCACACAAATGATCAAACTATTAGAAAACAGCACGTTGCCATTGGGTACTGTGAAGTTTTTGGCTTCAAAGCGTTCTGCGGGAAAGCAACTTTCATTTAAAGGCGAAACTCAGACGATCGAAGAATTGGTTCCTGATTCATTCGAAGGCGTTGATCTCGCTTTATTCTCAGCAGGCGGGGGTATTTCTGCGAAATTAGCACCAGAAGCGGTGAAACGCGGAGCGGTTGTAGTAGACAATACAAGTCATTTCCGAATGGACCCTTCAGTGCCGTTAGTCGTGCCAGAGGTGAATCCTGAGGCTCTGCGTAAACACAATGGTATTATTGCAAATCCGAACTGTTCAACGATTCAGATGATGGTGGCGTTAGAACCGATTCGTCAGGCTTTCGGCTTAAATCGGATAATCGTCTCGACTTATCAAGCGGTATCAGGTGCCGGCAATCAAGCTATGGAAGAATTGAAGCAACAAACACGCGACTTTTTAGCTGACAAACCGCTCGATGAATGGCAAGCAGAGATTCTGCCATGCGGCGGCGACAAAAAGCATTATCCATTGGCCTTCAACGCGTTGGCTCAAATCGATGTTTTTGCTGAAGGGGGCTATACGAATGAAGAATGGAAAATGATCAACGAAACGAAAAAAATCATGGAAGATGAGACGATCAAAGTCTCGGCGACTTGTGTGCGAATCCCAGTCATGAGCGGACATTCCGAATCGGTTTATATCGAAACAGAAAAAACAGCTACTGTGGCAGAAATTCAAGAATTGCTCAGCAAAGCACCTGGTGTAGTGTTGGAAGATGATCCAAGCCAACAAATCTATCCGCAAGCTTTGAATAGCGTGGGCAAAAAGGAAACCTTTGTTGGACGTATCCGTAAAGATCCTGATGAAGAAAAGGGCGCTCACCTTTGGGTAGTTTCGGATAACTTATTAAAAGGCGCAGCTTGGAATTCATTACAGATTGCTGAAACGATGTATAAAATGGGTTTATTTAAATAAATCAATCAAGCGTGATTCATTCACGCTTTTTCTTTTGCCCATTTTCGCCTAGTATTTTCAATCGATGGTTTTTCAGAAAAAATCATGTATAATAGCTAATGAGTATTGGCACAGACCGAACTGATTACGGGGTCTGAGTACGCTGAAACAATAGATAAATAAACTAGAGAGGTGGATATTTTGAGTACAGTCAAAATAATTCCCTTCAGCGGAGTACGTGAAAATGGTAAAAACATGTACGCGGTTGAGGTGGATAATGATATTTTTGTCCTAGATTGTGGACTGAAGTATCCAGAAAATGAATTATTAGGAATCGATGTTGTCATTCCTGATTTTACCTATTTAATTGAAAATGCAGATCGTGTAGCGGGGGTTTTCTTGACGCATGGGCACGCCGATGCAATTGGAGCACTGCCTTATTTGGTTTCTGAAGTGGCGGTGCCGGTCTTCGGAACCGAATTGACGATCGAATTAGCAAAATTAAACGTGAGTCAAAACGAAGAAAGCAAAAGCTTTAAGGATTTTCACGTGATCGATGAGCATACGGAAATCGATTTTGGTACGGCGGTAATTAGTTTCTTCCGTACGACTCACACCATTCCCGATTCGGTTGGGATCAGTTTGAAAACGGAAGAAGGAACTGTCGTCTACACCGGTGATTTCAAATTTGATCCAACGGCAATTCCGATGTATGCCACTAATTATCGTCGCTTAGCTGAAATTGGTTCTGAAGGTGTTCTAGCGTTGTTGAGTTCTTCTTCTAATGCAGAAAATCCGATTCAAGTAGCATCTGAAAGAGAAATTGCTAGCGAAGTCTTCGATACCATCAACGAGTGGAACGGTCGAATCATCGTTGCCAGTGTGGCAAGCAATCTGCAGCGTGTACAGCAAATTTTGAATGCAGCGAAAAAGGCTGGACGCAAAGTGGTGCTGACTGGGCAAGATTTGGATCGCATCATTAAAACAGCGATGCGTTTGAAAAAATTAGAAGTGCCGGAAGATATTTTGGTAACTGTCAAAGAGATGAAGAAATATCAACCAGAAGAATTGATCATCTTGGAGACTGGCCGTATGGGAGAACCAATCAAGTCATTACAAAAAATGGCGAATCGTTCGCATCGCAATGTGAAGATCGAAGATGGTGATTTGGTGTATATTACTACTACACCAACGATTGCGATGGAAACGACTGTTGCGAAAACGGAAGATATGATCTATCGTGCGGGCGGAGTCGTGAAGAGCATTTCTGAAAACTTACGTGTTTCAGGCCACGCCAACCCTCGTGATCTGCAATTGATGATGAACTTTATGTCACCAAAATATTTCATTCCAGTTCAGGGAGAATACCGTCAGTTAGCCGCTCATGCTAGTTTAGCCAATGAGTTAGGCATTCCGTTCAAGGATATTTTCATTACTGGTCGCGGCGATGTGTTGGAATATAAAAATAAACACATGAGCGCTGCTGGAAGTGTACCGGCAGATAACATTATGATCGATGGGATCGGAGTCGGCGACATTGGCAATATCGTTTTACGCGATCGTAAAGTTTTATCAGACGACGGAATTTTTGTTGTCGTAGTGACGATCGACCGTAAATTGAAAAAAATCGTATCTGCACCACAAATTACCTCACGCGGGTTTGTGTATATCAAAGCCAGTCGTGATTTGATTAAGGAAAGTGCAGAAACGACTAGTGAAATCGTAGAAAAACATTTGCATTCCGATGATTTTGAATGGAGCAAATTAAAGCAAGACATTCGCGATCAGCTGAGCCGTCATTTGTTTGAACAAACCAAACGTCGTCCCGTGATTTTACCAGTAATCATGGAAGCGAACCAACGTCGCGGACGTCGTAAATAATTAAAATCAAAAACTTCTCCCGGCATTTTTTGCGGGAGAAGTTTTTTTGATACCTCCCACTCTGTTTTTTCGCGAAAAAGGAGTATTATTGAAGTAGAAGAAAATGTAGAGAGGGTTGGTCATATGTTGGAAAAACCATTAAAATGTCCTAATTGCGGTACCTATTTTTTTGTTGATGAAGTGTTGAATGTTCAAGAGCATCCTAAAGAATCAATGCCGGTAGAATGTCCAAATTGTCATCATGTGTATGAAAAAAGGATTACCAATGGCTATTTCATGACTTTTGAAGATCGTGAACACGGAAAATATAGTGAAGAAGCGGGAGAGTAATCTCTCGTTTTTATTTTGGTTTGCTTTTGGGGGAGACTTTCCTATAGAATAACTATGGTTAATTTTTATCAGTTCAGTTTTTCGTCGCTGACAAATGGCGTTCATGCAGTTTTAGCTGAATGACATTTGCGCGAAGAGAGCATCGTTTCTGAATTTTGAAAAAGCGATGTCGACTGTACGAAGCTAACTGTAACGGAAGGAAGTCTTTTAATGAAAACTTATCAAGAAGATTCGGTGGTTCAAAAGAATCGCTGGTGGATTTTAGTATCGGTCGCCATGTTTACTTTCATGTCCACGTTGGATTCTAGTATCGTAAATATTGCTTTGCCAACGATCTCACGAGATTTGGCTGTGCCGATGAATAAAGCAGAATGGGTCGTATCCATATACTTGATGGTCGTTTGTGCTTGTCTACTGCTTTTCGGAAAAGTCGGCGACAGTTTTGGGAAGATCAAGGTCTATCGAATCGGTACGATCATATTCACGTTGGGTTCTTTATTGTGCGGTTTTAATCATTCGTTGGCGATGCTGCTCTTTGGCCGAGTTATCCAAGGAATCGGTGCCAGCATGACGATGGCGACGAATACGGGAATCACAACAGAGGTTTTTCCCATGAAAGAACGTGGAAGAGCGTTAGGCGCAATCGGTGCATTTGTCTCTCTAGGTTCGATCGCAGGTCCCGGGATTGGCGGATTGATCTTGGCGCATTTCTCTTGGTCGTATATTTTCTGGATCAATGTTCCGGTAGGGATTCTAACAATTTTGATCGGAGAAAAATTTTTGCCGAAGGATATTACGATGTCCAAAAAGAAAATCGATTGGCTGGGTTTTGCAACCTTTGCGATAACGATCATGAGTTTCTTCGGAGCAGTCTTTATCGGGCAAGAGGTTGGATACATCCATGCTTTGCCGCTTAGTCTGCTGGTTGTCGCAATTGTATTTTTCATCCTATTTATTCAAGTGGAAAAACGTAAAGAAAACCCATTATTAGTCTTCAGCATTTTGAAGAATAAAATGTTTACGATGAGTTTAATAACCGCGTTGTTGATTTTTTCAGCGAACTTTTTTGTGAATGTAGTAATGCCGTTCTACTTGCAGAACGCTCGGGGATTAACAGCTAGTTACGCAGGATTATTGATGATGGTCTTTCCATTCTTAATGGTCATCGGCTCTCCGCTTAGCGGTTATTTGACGGATAAAATCGGTCCGCAAAAACTAGTGCTGATGGGGCTGCTACTGTTGTCAATCACGCAATTAATGTACGTGTTCATGAATGAACTGAGCCCGATTTGGTATTATGTTTTGGCAACGGCGATTATGGGGATGGGGAATGCCTTGTTCCAATCACCGAATAATACGTTATGAGCAGCGTAGATAAAGAAAATCTTGGTGTTGCCGGCAGTATGAATTCATTTGCCCGCAATTTAGGCATGGTTATCGGGATTGCTTTATCGACGACGATTTTATATGGTGGTATGAGTGTTTCGTATGGTCGACGGGTGACGACCTATATCGATGGCCGGCCGGATATTTTTATTTTCGGTATGCGTGTGACATTCATCGCATCCTTAGCGATTTGTGCTACAGCTTTAGTAATATCGCTCGTTCGTTTCAGAAAAAAAGCAGTGAATTAAGACGCTTATTAGTACAAAAGAAGTTGATTGTTACTTGAATGGTAACGGTTGACTTCTTTTTTTATAGGCACTCTGTTATACTAGTTTTGCTAAGCTGTACTACTATAATAGATAAATTTTATAGCGGGAGGAAATTATGGCGACAAAACATGATTTGATTTTGGAACATATTGAAAATCTGCCAGTGGGAGAACGCATCTCCGTTCGCAGTATTGCAAAAAATTTGCGTGTGAGCGAAGGGACGGCTTACCGCGCGATCAAGGATGCGGAAAACATTGGTTTGGTTTCGACCATTCAACGTGTGGGTACGATTCGGATCGAACGGAAATTGAAAAAAAATATCGAACGTCTGACTTTCGGTGAAGTAGTCCGAATCATTGAAGGCGAAGTCTTGGGCGGATCTAATGGGTTGGATAAGGACTTGAACAAATTTGTTATCGGTGCCATGACTGAAGAGGCGATGCGCCGTTACATTACACCGGGATCATTATTGATCATCGGGAATCGCGAAGGGGCGCAAAAATTGGCCTTGCAGGATGGTGCCGCGGTCTTGATTACCGGGGGCTTTGACACAACACCAGAGATTGCAAAACTTGCCGATGATTTAGAATTACCTGTTTTGAGTACAACCTATGATTCCTTTACTGTAGCGACAATGATCAATCGAGCTTTGAGCGATCAATTGATTAAAAAAGATATCATGCAGGTTAGCGACATCTATATGCCGTTAGAAAAAACAGTTTATTTACAATCCGGTGATACGATTGCAAATTATCATCGTTTGTCCGAAAAAACCGGTCATTCACGTTTTCCAGTTGTAAATAAAAGTATGCGGGTTTTAGGTGTTGTTACGGCAAAAGATGTTTTAGGCAAAGCCGACAATCAAGTGATTGACCGCGTAATGACGCGCGATCCCAATGTCGTTAAACAAAGCATGAGTGTGGCTTCGGTCAGTCATCAAATGATTTGGGATGGACTTGAGATGATGCCGGTGGTGAAAGATGATCTTTCCTTAGTTGGGATGGTCAGCCGTCAAGATGTAATGAAGGCGATGCAGCTCGTTCAACGGCAACCGCAAATGTCTAATACGATCTCTGATCAAATTGTTGGAGACATCGTGACGATTGATACGGATCGGGAAGACAATCTGCTGGAAAATCCTTACTTCAAATTTGAAGTGACTCCGCAAATGGTCAACAGTGTTGGAACAATCTCCTTTGGGGTACTTAGCGAGATTGTAGCGAACGTGGCTCAACGAAGTATTTTAATGGATCAGCGGCGCAACACTCTGATCGAACAAATGAATCTGCATTATTTACGTTTGATTCAATTGGAAAGCGAGATCGAGATTCATTCGAAAACATTAGAACTAGGAAGACGCTCGGCAAAAGTTGACTTGGAAGTTTATATCGACAATGTGATCGTAGCTAAAGCGATCGTCGTCTGCCAAGTGATGGAGCGTTCTTAGAAAGAGGAAGTTGTATGACAATTACAGAAGAAATTTTACAAACAATTCAACAATACGACCGCATCATTATTCATCGCCATATGCGTCCTGATCCTGATGCGCTAGGTTCACAGTGCGGACTTGCCGAAATATTGCGGGCAACGTTCCCAGAAAAAACAGTCTATCAAGTGGGTGGTCCGGTAGAGGGCTTAGAATTTCTCGCGGAAATGGATGAGATTGTTGACGACTTATACGAAGGTGCATTAGTGATTGTGACTGATACAGCGAATGCACCGCGAATCAGTGATGATCGCTATAATCTAGGCGACAAATTAATCAAAATCGATCACCATCCTAATGATGATCCCTATGGCGACTTGCTATGGGTCAATACTAAAGCCAGCAGCTGTAGTGAGATCATCGCGGACTTGGCCTTTACTGAAAATCTGGTTGTGACAGAAAATGCGGCGCGCTTATTATACGGCGGAATCGTTGGGGATACTGGGCGCTTTTTATATCCTGCAACCACTTCCCATACCTTACAGATTGCAGCCAAGTTGTTGGATTTTGGTTTCGATGCGACAAAACTAAATCGCGAGCTCGATCAAATTTCATTGGATGTTGCTAAGTTGTCGGGGTATCTTTATCAGAACTTGCAAATCGATGAAAATGGTGCGGGTTATGTCTTTTTAGATCAAGCGATCTTAAACAAATATGGGATCAAGGATTCGGATACAGCGTCGCTTGTACCTTTACCAGGAACGATCGATGTTGTGCTGGCATGGGCAGTTTTTGTGGAACAGCCCGAAGGCTACTATCGTGTTCGCCTTCGCTCTAAGGGGCCGGTCATCAATGAATTGGCCAAGCGTTATCACGGAGGCGGTCATCCATTGGCCAGCGGCGCCAATGCAAAGGATCAAGCGATGTGCCAAGATATTTATCGTGAAATCCAGAATTTATGCGAAAAATACAAAAAAATCAAATCTATTTGAAAAAAATACTAAAAAGAAGTTGACAAAACGGTCATTGGTCTATACAATTCAAAGTGTTAACAATACTGTTTCATGTGACTAGATTATACTAGGCATGGAAAGAGACGCAAGGAGCTTCCTTGTGCTTCTTTCCATGCCTTTTTATTTGGCCAATAACTAGTCAAAACAGTGAAATTATTCTGCAGAATGAGGACAAGCAATGAAAATCAAAAAAATACTAAATCAAAATGCAGTATTGGTAGACGATCGCGGAGAAGAGAAGATTGCTATCGGTAAAGGCGTCGGATTCAGCAAACAAAGGAATGATCTGCTTTTTCCTCGTGATATCGAACGATTATTTGTGATGGAACCGGAAGGACAGCAGAAATTACAGACTTTGTTGAATCAAATTAATGAAGAATATTTTTTCGCTGCGGAAGCGATTATTGATCATGCAGAGACCGTCCTGATGGAAAAGCTGAATGAACATATCTTTATTTCATTAACGGATCATATTGCCTTTGCAGCGCAAAATATTGCGAACGGCATTGTTGTCCGCAACAAGCTGCTGAGTGAAATCGAAATTCTTTATAGCGAAGAGTTCGGAGTTGCCCAGTGGGCGGTGGATTATCTAAATCGAACGCTAGAGATTCCTTACGGCTATGATGAAGCGGGCTATATCGCTATCCATATCCATAGTGCTCGGACAGGTAAAAACAATAACCATGACAGCATTCGCGAGGTCACGATTATTTCTGATGTGATCCACTTGATCGAGCAGGAACTTGAGATCGACATTCGTTCGAAAGAAACCGCGTTGGATTATTCTCGTCTGGCCAATCATTTACGCTTGTTGCTGCAGCGTTATCAGAAGCAGCGCTACGCCGTTTTAGACCAGGAGATTATTGAAATGGTGCGAAATAAATATCCCGAGAGCTACCAAGTCGCAAAAAAGATACGTGTTTTTTTGATGAAAAGTTATCAGCTGGCAATTACTACAGAGGAATTGGGCTATGTCGCCATCCATGTAGAACGATTGCGTAAAGTAAAAGAACATAGAGGAGAAGTGTAAATATGAAAGCATACATGCAGCGTATGGGTCGTTCATTGATGTTACCAGTGGCGGTTTTACCAGCAGCATCGATTTTAGTTGGGATCGCCAACTGGATTGTTGGGATGGGTGTAACCAACGTCGTAACGACATTCTTAATGAATAGTGGTTTAGCAATTTTAGATAATTTAGCCTTATTGTTTTCAGTCGGTTTAGCATTAGGAATGTCAAAAGACAAAGACGGGGCAGCCGCATTGGCTGGTTTAGTCGCCTATCTTGTACCTAAAGCAGTTTTGGCACCGGCTTCGGTTCAGGCATTATTAGGAATCAAGGATATCGCCGATGTCAATCCTGCCTTCAACAGTATGGGCAACAACGTGTTTGTGGGTATTATTGCTGGGCTGGTAGCAGCAGAAATGTACAATCGCTTCAGCGGTGTTAAGCTTCCAATGGCCTTATCCTTCTTTAGCGGAAAACGCTTAGTACCAATCATGGCGGCCGTAGGTATGCTGGTTATTTCGGGATTGTTGTTATTTATTTGGCCAGTTGTTTATAACGTATTGGTTAGTTTAGGTGAAGGAATCTCAGGATTAGGATTTATTGGAGCAGGGCTTTATGGCTTCTTCAACCGTCTGCTGATACCAACCGGTCTGCATCACGCGTTGAACTCTGTATTTTGGTTTGATGTTGCCGGCATCAATGATATCGGGAATTTCCTTGCTGGGCAACAAGCGATTGATCAAGGGTTAGCGATCGTTGGGAAAACAGGCATGTATCAAGCTGGCTTCTTCCCTGTAATGATGTTCGGTTTGCCAGCAGGAGCGTTGGCAATTTACCAATGTGCCCGCCCAGAAAAGAAAAAAATCACAGCGTCATTAATGATCGCAGCGGCTTTTGCTTCTTTCTTTACTGGTGTAACCGAACCGTTAGAATTCTCGTTCATGTTTGTTGCGTGGCCGGTATATGTATTGCATGCAATCTTTACTGGGTTATCTTTGGCGGTAAGTGCCTTTTTCCATTGGACTGCCGGTTTCGCATTCAGTGCCGGTTTTGTTGATTACTTCTTATCATTAAAAAATCCGGTGGCTAATCAACCATTTATGCTGATATTACAAGGACTAGTTTTTGCTGCTATTTACTATTTTGGTTTCCGTTTCGCTATTACTAAGTTCAATCTAATGACTCCTGGCCGTGAAGAAGGCGATGGAGAAGAAACACCAGATATCGCAACGAACGGAGATAGCAAACATGCAGTTATGGCCCAAAGAATCTATGACGCTTTAGGCGGTGCTGCAAATGTTACTGCGATCGATAACTGTACGACTCGACTTCGTCTGCAGGTTCTGGATACAGGAACGATCGATCAAAACAAAATAAAGGCTACGGGTGTTCCCGGCGTGAAGGTGATTGATGGAAAGAACATCCAGGTCATTGTGGGAACAGAAGTCCAATTCGTAGCTGATGAGATGAGTCGATTGCATGGCGGCAGCGGAGGCACACACATAGTGGCTGAACAAACCGTAATTGAAGAAGCGCCTAAGGCACAAAGCTTGTTTGCGGTAGCGAAAGGTCGTTTGGTGCCGATCACTGAAGTTTCTGACGATGTCTTTTCAGAGAAAATGATGGGTGACGGCTATGCGGTATTGCCGACTTCTGGTGAGATTTTCGCTCCAGTTGCTGGAACCATTTCGAATATTTTCCCAACGAAGCATGCGGTGGGAATTACGACGCCTACAGGAATTGAAGTTCTGTTGCATATGGGATTAGATACCGTAGATCTAGCCGGCAAACCATTTACTGTTTATGTAACTGCGGGCCAACAAGTCGGTCGAGGGCAAATGATCGCGACGGTTGATTTAGCAGCTGTGGCTGCGGCAGGCAAGAAAACTGATATGATCGTGGCATTGACGAATATGGATAAGGTCGAAGGCTTTGAATTAGCCGAGCCAAGAGATGTTCAAGTCAATGAGATCATTGGTGAACTGACAAGTAAATAAGAATGATTGAGCCGTGTATATTTTTTACACGGCTTTTTTGTTGATTTGAAAAAAACTAAACAATAAGTGGATTTTGTTCTTTTTAAGATAGTATGCTCTTTTTTTAACTTGCTCATGCAAATTATATGTTCAATCTTTTAATATTTAATTTAAAATAAGAGTATTTCTAAATAGTATTTACAAACCAGTTATTTTAGTTTTATCATTAGAATATTAAAAAAAGAAACCGTTTTCTTGAAAAGCTGGAGGGTGAAAGTATGGGTGGATTGAAGTTAGAACGCAGACAAATTTTCGGAATGAAAAAGGAGAGCTTGTTCAAGCGGGTCGTGAAATATTTTGAACAGACAAAAAACGTTTCAGAAATAGTAGAGGTTGTGGTTGCGATCATTGTTCGTGACGCCATCTGCGGCGGGGAGACCTTCGCCGGTATGTTCAAGGAGCTGATTCGAGACCTTTACTTTACAGTGAATCCGAATGATACGCTGCGGAGATTCAGTCCCTATTTTGAAGAATACTTTTCTCACAATGAGTGGCAGACTGTCAAAAAACGGTTATACAAAAATAAAAATTTTTACGAGTGTACAAAAGAAGCTCGATCCTATAAAGACTATTTAGAACAAGAAGCTACCCTTGATATCCGTCAAGAGCAGCATATTTATTGTGTGGAGTCTTTCTTTGAAGACAGCAATGGCAAGCGGCATAAATTGACAATCCGGGATACTGATCCCAATCAGAGCGAGGAAGTGATTGTCAATGCACTGCGAATCTTAACGACGTTGAGCATTTTTTCAAAAGATGGTGTGCGGCAATTTGCTAAATTCGTAAATTATGTCGGCTCTGGAAAAACGGCGACTACTTTCTACGATACACGACGAAAAGAACCGGCGGAGTCCGTTCAAGAAACTGACTCTACTTCTAAAAAAGAGCAGAAGCAAACACAGATGAAGAAAGCCACCGCAACAGTTAACAAAGAAGTGCCTCCTAAAAAGACTAGCAAGATGACTCCGCAAGAAATCGCGGATATGGTGGATGCACGGTATCCAATGCCAGGTGAAGGGCCGCTGAACAATCCGAATGACAGCGCTGAATCTGCCAAGATGAGCGCGGCCGCTCTAATGCAAAAGCCAGATACCTCATACATGCGTTACGCTAAAAGCGAGGAACAAGTCCAGAAAGGACGAGAAGAAAAACGGACGAAAAAGACCGTTGATAAGAAACTCGGAAAAAAGAAAAAACGATCGAAAAAAAGATGATCGGTGTTTTACTTCGAAATAGAAAATAGGTTTGATCGAAAAAGCAGCACGATCAAGCTTGTTTAGTGTGGCTTTGTGTCTGAATGCGAACATATAGTGGGCGTAAAAAGCTTATACTGGCGACACATACTTGTGCAGAAATAAAATAAGCGGCGGACATTTTGGGGAAAGGCTTTTCAATTGGCTCGGATTCCGCTAAACTAAATGTTTAGAAAAAAATATTTTTATTGGAGGAAGATTATGCCAAATTGTCCAATGTGTCAGTCAGAATATACTTATGAGGATCGCGGGTTATTTGTCTGTCCCGAATGCGGTCATGAGTGGTCAGAAAGTGATGCTGCCGAAGAAGGACTAGTCGTTAAAGACAGCAACGGCAATCAGTTGCAAGAAGGCGATAGTGTGACGGTTATCAAGGATTTGAAAGTTAAAGGCGCTTCAGGTGCCATCAAGCAAGGAACCAAGGTCAAAAACATCCGCTTAGTCGAAGGGGATCACAACATTGATTGTAAGGTCGATGGTTTTGGGCCGATGAAATTGAAATCGGAATTTGTTAAGAAGTTATAAGCTAGAAAATTCTTAGAGTTGTTTTCATAAAAAATTCATGTCTTTCATGCTAAACTAAGATTAGGAAACTGTTTACGTCAAACAGTAAAATTATCTTTTATTAGAGGAGAATGTATATGTATGGGTATGGATCATTTTATAATTTTCTAGATCCCACGTTTTTGTTAGTCATTGCAGGCTTGGTTATTTCAGGATTAGCCTCTGCCTATGTCAACTCGACATTCCGCAAGTATGATGAGTTTCGCAGCAGTAAAGGAGTCACAGGGACTCAAGCTGCTGAATACATTTTACGCAGCCAGAATATCAATGATGTCGGAGTCCAGCAAATCGCTGGCGATCTGACCGATAATTATAACAGTGGGAATAAAATGCTAAGCTTATCAGAAGCCACCGCACAATCCACTTCTGTCGCAGCAATCGGGGTGGCGGCTCACGAATGTGGTCATGCGGTACAGGATGCAAAGAACTATATTCCGCTGAGAATCCGAGCAGCTATCGTGCCAGTTGCGAATATCGGTTCGTCGCTTTCTTTTCCATTGATCATGCTGGGTGTGATTATGAGTTGGAACCAAACGTTGATCAACATTGGGATCTTGGCTTTTTCATTAGCCTTAATCTTTCAACTAGTAACGTTGCCAGTGGAGTTTGATGCTTCACGACGTGCATTGAGCATTTTGCGCGAGGGTGATATGTTAGCAGAAGATGAATTAGCAGCAGCTCGAAAAGTCCTGTTTGCGGCAGCGTTGACCTATGTTGCGGCGGCATTAGCGACTTTCCTACAGCTGTTACGTTTAGTTTTACTTTTTGGTAATCGAAGCCGTGATTAAGAATCGACAATTTGTCGGTTCTTTTTTTTGAGTGGGTATTTTTTAATGGTGAATGGGTATTTGAAGACGAAGGATTAAAAAAATCTGGATATTTGAAGGATACGTTTTCATTTCTTAGGGTCTCTTATTACTGATAATTTTAAGAGTGTGGTATCATTGAATTAAGGCTGATAGTTCTGCTTTTCGCGGCTGTTATGAGGACACTTGATGACAGAAGCGAATTTAGCGAAGTGATCTACAGCGTGTGAAAAAATTAATCCAATGAATCGGAATAAGGAGCTGATATCATGAAAAAATCAACCAAAGTCAAAATCGGAGTAGGTGTCATTGTTGCAGCCAGCACCGCGACAGCCGTGATTGCTTCAGGGAAGCTAATTGAAAAAGCTCGTCATGTTTCAAATCGTTGTAAAGTGAAACGTTTTGTCAGCGATAAATTTGACGGAAGTGAGTCGTTGTTAGCGATTGTTGATAAACTTTCGGATGATGATCTAGATAACATCATGAGTATTTTAGACAAGATCAAAAGCGGAAAAAAGCGCGTATCGGTCTACGGTGATTCGATCAAAGACACGACGGAAGACTTGAAAGACAAATTGATGGATTTTGTAGACAAAGTAATCTAAAAGGTGTGCCAGAGATGGCGCATCTTTTTTAGTAAATTAAACACAAGCTGCTTCTCTGAAGAGTGCGATAATCGCATTTGCTTATTTTTTTACTGAATACTTTATGCTAAAGTAAGTGAATCAAGCGAAGATAAAAAGTATTAAGCGAGGAAAAAAATGGAGCGCGAAAGTCAATTAACAGAAGAAGAAAAAATCTTTTTTATGCAGGAAGCAATTGCTGAAGCGAAAAAAGCAGAAGCGATCGCAGAGGTTCCGATCGGGGCCGTCGTGGTTTATCAGGGCGAGATTATCGGTCGAGGTCATAATTTACGGGAACATAGTCAAGACGCCACCAGTCATGCGGAAATGTTTGCGATCCAAGCGGCCTGTAAATTTTTGGGCAATTGGCGGTTAGAGAAGTGTCAATTGTTTGTTACATTGGAACCTTGTCCGATGTGCAGCGGTGGCATGATCTTATCGCGCGTTGAAGAAGTTTATTTTGGTGCTTATGATCCGAAGGGCGGAACAGCTGGAACCCTGATGAATTTGTTGACAGATGAACGATTCAATCATCGGGCGTACGTCGAAGGCGGTATCATGGAGGCTGAATGCGGACTGTTGTTGACCAATTTTTTTCGCGAGTTGCGTGCCCGAAAAAAAAAGACTAGCCAAAAAGACTAGAATTTGTTATACTATTTTTTGCCGAAAGGCAGGACAATGCCGGGCCTGTGAATTGTGTCAGGTCTGGAAGGAAGCAGCACTAAGTAGGATCCGGCATGTGTCTGATATATAGAATTTTACAGCAGACTTTCGGGTCTGCTTTTTATTTTATCTCGATCATTTTATGGACACTAATAATTGAAGCCCTTCCAAAATAGGCGTACACTAAGGATACAAAAAATGGGGGTGCAGTAATGAAAGAGAAACAAGCATTTCATATAAATGGCTATGCCGGAATAGTTGGTTTGGTCATTGTTGTCTTAGGTGGTTTATGGTTAGTTCTAATGGGGAATACTCGGGATAGTATTGGAATGATCCTCATCGGAATTCTTCTATGGATCGTGGCGGCACTATTTCTTAGTTCATTAACGATCATTGGACCGAATCGAGCCAAAGCGGTATTGTTTTTCGGAAAGTATTTAGGAACGATCAAAGAAAACGGATTGTTTATCACTACGCCGTTGACCCGTAAAATACCGGTATCGTTAAAAGTACGAAACTTTAATAGTTCATTGCTGAAAGTCAATGACTCTGATGGAAATCCTGTGGAAATATCGGCCGTTGTGGTATTTCGAGTCGTAGATACTGCCAAGGCATTATTCGATGTCGATTATTACTTAGATTTTGTTGAGATTCAAAGCGAAACGGCTATTCGTCATATTGCCACGCAATATCCTTATGATACGTTTAATGATGACGATCTGACTTTACGAGGAAATACGATGGAGGTTTCTGAAGAATTGGCCAAAGAATTACAGGAACGCTTAGCTATGGCTGGGGTAGAAGTGATTGAAACTCGTTTGAATCATTTGGCTTATGCGACGGAGATCGCAAATGCGATGCTGCAGCGTCAACAGGCCAAAGCAATTTTATCCGCACGTCAAACAATTGTTGAAGGTGCCGTGACGATGACTCAAATGGCGTTGGAACAGATCGAGAATGGCCAAGACATTCATTTTACAGATGATCGGAAAGTACAACTGATCAACAACTTATTGGTTTCGATTATTACGGATAAAGGCACACAGCCAGTGATCAATACAGGGGATTTATCTGAAAAGTAGCATTAAAAACCAGATTTAAAAAACAACTATAGGGAGACGTTCTATGAAAAAACTGTACATCAAACAAAAGGTTTTTAGTATTGGTGAAAAATTCACCGTGGTGGATGAAGATCAACGACCGCGCTATTTTGTCAAAGGCAGCTTCATGAAAATTCCGAAGACTTTCCGAATCGAAGACGAGCAGGGAAATGAAGTCAGCCGTATCACAAAAAAGGTCATTAGTTTATTGCCGAAATTTTTTGTCGAGATGGATGGAAAAGAAGCCATTGAAATTTCAAAGCATTTGAGTTTCTTAAAGGCCAAGTATTCGATTTCTGCCGAGGACCTGAAAGTTGAAGGAAACTGGTGGGATATGGATTTTGAGGTTTCACAGAAGGGGCGGAAGGTCGCGGATATCAATAAGCGCTGGATTTCATGGGGCGATACCTATGAAATCACGATTTTGAATGAATCACTAGAAGAATTGATCATCTCTCTTGTGATCGTGATTGATTGCGTCAAAGAAGACGAAGCGGCCTCGGCCTCATCGTCATCAAGCTGAAAAAACACCGTTGTTGAAGTTTGCTCTTCAACAGCGGTGTTTTTGTGTTTAGAAAAGAGTGATCTCTTGCAACATGGGATTTTCAATCGCAAGCAGCTGTTCTTTGATTTTCAAGCCCGCTTCACTGGAACCGGAGTAACCGACCAGTTTGCCATTTTTCCCGATGACACGATGACATGGGACAATAATCGGTAATGGATTATTGCGATTAGCCTGACCGATGGCTCGGACGGCTTTTGGTCGTTCAATTTTTTTAGCGACATCCAGATAGCTGCATGTTTCGCCATAAGGAATTTCTGTCAACGACTGCCAAACTTCCTGTTGAAAGTCGGTACCGATTTGAAAAACGTATGGAAGATCAAACGCTTTTCGCTCTCCGGCTAAAAATTCTGTCAGCTGGTTTTTGGCTGTCTGCAAAATTTCTTGATTCGCTAACGGATTTTCCTCGATGGGTGTGTAGGAGACGCAGCTTAGAGCGCTTTGATCAGCGTCCAGCCAAATAGGACCTAGAATAGATTCAAATTTCATGCTTTTCACCTGCTTTTTAGAGAACGAGTTCGTTCAGCCTTCTTGAGCTATATGTTACTATAGATGGAACATATAGAGTTGAAAAGAGGTAGAATAATGGAAAAAATTATTCTTTTACATACCAATGATCTGCACTCCCACTTAGAAAATTGGCCGAAGATCCGCCGTTTTTTGTTGAATCGCAAACAAGAAGAAGCGTCAGGAAAAAAGGTCATCACGATCGATCTTGGCGATTTCGTTGATCGGTGGCATCCGTTGACCGAGGCGACCAATGGCCAAGCGAATGTCCAATTAATGAATCAGGTGCATTATGATGCGGCGACGATCGGAAACAATGAAGGTGTTGGGAATTCTAAAGCTGAGTTGAATCAGCTATATGATCAAGCCAATTTTGACGTTCTGATAGATAATCTTTTTGACAAGCAGACCTTACAGCCGCCTGCCTGGTCGCAGCAATCTAAAATTATCACTACTGATCAAGGAACCAAAGTAGGCCTGTTGGCATTTACAGCGCCTTTTCCATTGACCTATAATCCCAACGGCTGGGATATTCGCCAAGTGATGGATATTTTGCCGAGTCTTGTCGAGGAAATCCGTCCGAAAGTCGATGTCTTAGTATTAATGAGTCATCTGGGAATCAGTGTGGATCGGCGAATCGCGCGGGATGTACCGGCGATCGATGTCATCTTAGGTTCCCATACCCATCATTTGTTTGAAAATGGTGAAAAAATTGGTGATGTGCAACTGGCGGCGGCTGGTAAATATGGCTACTATGTTGGTGAAGTCCATGTAACAGTGGACGAAGAACATCGCATCCAGAAAACCTCTGCCCGCACCTTTGCTACTGAAAAAATGTCGGCTTTACCAGAGGATCAAGAAGAAATCGATCATTATCTGGAAGAAGGCCATCGGTTATTAGCGGATAAAAAAGTCGCGGAGATTCCTTTTACCATGAGTACCGATTTGCAGGCAGATCATCCAATGATCAACTATACACTGGCTGCCGTAAAAGAGGCGGCTGGGACAGAAGCAGCGATTCTGAATTCTGGGTTGTTTTTGACCGATGTGCCTGCTGGGATCGTGAACCAAGATCAGCTTCATACGGCATTGCCGCATCCTATGCATTTAATCAAGGTAACGCTAGATGGAAACAATTTGATTCGTTTGATTTTAGAAATGGAAAAAAACCGTCATTTTCTGATCAATTTTCCAGTCATGGGGATGGGCTTTCGCGGTAAGATTTTTGGTCATCTTGTCTATGACGGAATCGACTATGATCCGGTAAATCATCAGGTTCGCTGGCTGGGTGAGCTGATTGATCCCGAGCTGAATTACACGTTTGCAACGGTGGATCATTACATGTTCGTGCCTTTCTTTCCGACGATTGAGATCGCCGGCCGGTATGAATTTTTGTTTCCAGATTTTATTCGCAGTGTTTTAGGAGACTATCTCCACACTCACTATCCAATCAAATAAAAACAAGGTATAATAGCAAACAGGTGGTGAAACGATGGCAAAAGAAAAAAGAGACAAAAAAGAAACAAAAAATGATTCAGAAAAAACAGTCACTGAAGAATTGACTGAAGTCTTAGATGAAATCGTTGAGACACCCACTGAAGAAAAGAAAAAAGGCGAAACCGTCGTATTTGTCGATGATAGTAATCTTTTGATTGGCGAACGCCAATATCGCTTAGTTAGAAACTATCGTGAAGGCTTTGAGGCCGAACGATTAGGTGAACGCTTTAGTGAGGTCTTGACACGCTATGATTATATCGTTGGCGACTGGGGATATGACCAGTTGCGGCTGAAAGGTTTTTTCCGTGAAGATGATCGGAAAAGCTTGCCAGAACAGCGGATTGATACACTAGAAGATTATTTATATGAGTATTGCAACTTTGGCTGTGCTTATTTCGTGTTGGAACGAACCGGCGGCAAACGGCAGCAAACGCGCAAAAAACGCAAACGTAAACGTAAAGATAAGCCGCAAGCTTATGTAGAAGAGAAAAAAGCGCCAGTGACGGATAAACCAAAGAAAAAACCAATCATCAAAAACCGTCAGCCGAAAAAAGAAGCACCAACAAAGATTAAAGAAAAGGACGAACGCTTTGTGATTCGTCAAAGAGAAGAGTAATACGATGTACAAAGGATATTTGATTGATTTAGATGGAACGATTTATCGCGGAAGTGAACCAATCCCAGCTGGCCGCCGCTTTGTGGAACAGCTGCAAGCTCGTCGGATCCCATTTTTATTTTTAACCAATAATACGACAAAAACGCCTGAGACAGTGGCTAACCGATTAGCCAATGAATTTTCGATCCATGTTGACCCGGAGACTGTTTACACGGCGACACTTGCGACGATCGATTATATGAATGACGCAGCCAAAGGCAAGAAGGTCTTTGTGATCGGAGAGCCCGGCTTGATTGATCCAATCTTAGCGGCCGGATATGTTTGGGATGCAGAAAATCCTGATTATGTAGTGGTTGGCTTAGATACAGATGTCACGTATGAAAAGTTCGTTACGGCGACTTTGGCCATTCAAAAAGGCGCGACTTTTATTGGGACGAATCCTGATAAAAATATTCCTACAGAACGCGGGTTATTACCAGGAGCGGGTTCAGTGATCGCGATGGTAGAAGCTTCTACTCAGCAAAAAGCGATCTACATCGGCAAACCGGAAGCGATCATTATGGATAAAGCGGTAGAAATCTTGAACATGAAAAAGTCTGAGGTCTTGATGGTCGGCGACAATTACACGACCGATATCTTAGCAGGAATCAATAATGGAATTGATTCTCTTTTAGTCTTGTCTGGCTTTACGCAAAAGGAAGATATACCGACGTTGCCAGTGCCGCCGACGTATCTTGTCGATTCGTTGGATGAATGGAGCTTTGATGAAGTATAGATGGTTAGAGCGGGTTGGCTTGCTCTGTCTGATAGTGACTTTATTGACGCTGGCAATCACGTTGACAATTAATGCTCGCTGGCTTTATCAGTTTGATATTGGGCATTTAGATCTGCTGGATTACACGACGCTTTCGGCTAAAGAGCTGATGCATAACTTTGATCAATTAATGCGCTATTTGAATCTGCCTTGGGTAGAGACACTTAAAATGACTGATTTTCCAGTCTCATCTAGTGGGGCGCTGCATTTCTATGAAGTGAAAAAACTGTTTTTGCTAAATTACGGCATACTGATAGTGACGATTGTACCAAGTTTCTTTTATCTTCGTCATTTGAATAAGCAACAGCGGCTTTGGACACTGATCCAGCCGTTTCGAATTGCAGTTGTGGTTCCGATCGTGATCGCTTTTTTGATGGCAGTAAATTTTGATCGCTTCTTCATCATGTTCCATGGGGTCTTCTTTAATAATGACGCGTGGATCTTTAATCCGGCGACCGATCCAATCATCAACGTGTTACCAGAAACGTTTTTCCTGCATTGCTTCATTTTGTTTTTTGTTTTACTAGAGATTTTTTATCTCTTACCGATTTATTTCGGCAAAAGGGCATTAAAAAAAGAGCGTTAAGCTCTTTTTTTAATGCCCTTTTATTTGACTATAGAATCAAGTTTTCGCGGATGTTCATGTGCCAGGCGACTAGCAGCCGACGCGGCGATCGCACCCACGAGATCATCTAAGAAGGTATGAACGTGGACGCCATCGTGCTCGTTCAGCTTTTTCAAAATGCCGGGTTTCACTTTATCAATGTAGCCGTAGTTAGTGAAGCCAATTGAACCATACACATTTACAATCGAAAGGGCCATGATTTCGTCGATGCCGTACAGACCTTCGTCTTCTTCAAGAATATTTTGTAAAGGGTAGTCCAGCTTCTTTTGTTCAGCCAGCTTGTCCAACTCGATGCCGGTGATGATCGCATTGTGAACTTCTCGTTTGGTTAATACGCGATTGACGCTGTGGATACATAATTCGATGTCCAGTTTATCAATGTAGTCCTTCTGCAAAAAAAAGACTAAATCCGCGATGTCATTGATCGTAACGCCGCGTTCTTCTAAAAGTTCACGGGCTTTTTGTTCAAGAGCAGTCGTTTCGAATACCATATCTTACCTCCATTGAATTTAATTTTGTGGAAATAGGCTCGTGCTGTGTCCAGGCTGCGTGCGATTTTTCGGATTTACATAGTGAAGGGCATTATTGACGGCAGTCGGCGCTTCGCCCATACCCGTTGCAATCAATTTTACCTTGCCATCATAGGTGGCGATATCCCCACAGGCGTAAACTCCGGGAATCGAAGTCCGCATGTCTGATTCAACAAGGATCGCTTGACGAGTACTTTCTAATCCCCAAGAGCGTAAATGATCAAGAGAAGAAGAAAAGCCGTAGTTGACGATCAAGTAATCCAGGTTCAATGTAATTGTCTCATCACTTTTTGCCTTTTGTAAAGTCAGATCTTCCAAATAGTTTTCGCCACGGAGAACTTTTAGGATATAAGGCGTATAGATGTTCACTGAGGAGTCCTTCAATTTTTGAACGCTGTGTTCATGTCCGCGGAAATTATCGCGTCGATGAATGATGGATACTTCTGCAGCGATTGGTTCTAACATCAGCGCCCAATCAATCGCGGAGTCGCCGCCGCCGGCAATCGCAACTTTTTTTCCAGCGTATTTCATTATGTCGCTGATATAGTAGTCAATTCCCTTATTCTCAAATTGCTCGGCGCCGTCAATCATCAGTCTTCGCGGTTGAAAGGAGCCATTACCCAGTGCAAGTACGACTGATTTTGTATAGTGGCTATTCTTGGCGGTAATTACTTCTAGGTAATCCTCATGCTGCTTCAGCTCTAAAACTTCCTCATCTAAGCAATATGTATGTGAAAAGGTCCGTAATTGTTTCTCTAAGTTGCCTACCAGATCCGCCGCCTTTACGATGGGAAATCCAGGAATATCATAAATATTTTTTTCAGGATAAAGAGTTGTCAACTGTCCGCCAAGCTGCGGCAAACTGTCGATCAATTTTGTCTTTGCTTGTCGAATGCCTGCATAAAAGGCAGCAAACATCCCGACTGGTCCTGCGCCTACGATTGTAATGTCAAAAATTTCCATATCAACACCCTTTCTTTCCCATCGATTGTAACAAATATTTGAAGGAGAAAGAACCGCTTAGCTTGGAGAGGTGGCAAATGGGGAAAAGTTTGTTATGATAGACACAGCAAAAAATAAAGGAGGACATTGAAGTGACTCAATTTCCACAATTAAACTTAGCAGAAGAAAAAGGTCCAAAAGCGACAATTAAAACGAACATGGGGGATATCATCGTTCAACTATTCCCTGAAGAAGCACCAAAAACAGTGAAGAACTTTGTTGAATTAGCAAAACAAGGCTACTATGATGGCGTGATCTTCCACCGTGTAATTCCTGATTTCATGATCCAAGGCGGCGACCCAACTGGTACAGGGATGGGCGGCGAAAGTATTTATGGCGAAAAATTCGAAGACGAATTTTCACGTAATTTGTTCAACTTGCGTGGTGCCTTATCAATGGCGAATGCTGGACCAAACTCAAATGGCAGCCAATTCTTCATCGTGAATAATCAAAATGTTCCTGCCAACATGCTGGCTCAATTAGAAGAAGCAGGTTTCCCTGGCGAAGTCATCGAAACTTACAAACAGGGTGGAACTCCTTGGTTAGACTTCCGTCATACTGTCTTTGGACATGTGGTTGAAGGCATGGATGTTGTTGACAATATCGGAGCTGCTAAACGTGGCCCGCAAGACAAACCAGTCAATGATATCGTGATTGAATCGATTGAAATTACTGAATAAAAAAAATACGGCCAAGCGGCCGTATTTTTTTTATTTTAATGCCATTGCGATTCGATGCAGTCCTTCTTCAAGCGTTGCTCGCGGACAAGCAACATTTAAGCGCATATGCTGTTTGCCGCTTGGACCATAGCTAACCCCGGTATTCAAGACGACCTTTCCTTTATGAATCAGCCGTTCCTCTAATTCTGCATCTGAAAGCTCATATTTTGAGAAATCCAACCATAATAAGTAGGTGCCTTCTGGACTCATGATGTGAACGTTTGGCAAATGTTCTTGGAAAAACTTCATCGTGTAAGCAATGTTCGATTGAATATAGGGCAATAGCTCGCTTAACCATTCCTTGCCGGTTTCATAAGCGGCTTCCATACCAACTAATCCAAAAGTATTGATTTCTTGCTGGAAATTCTCTTCTTGTTTGCGTGTTAACTGTTTACGCAGCTTTGCACTTTTTACAAAGACGACCGAATTTTTGATTCCAGCTAAATTAAATGTTTTAGTCATCGACGTGAATTGTACACTAAAATCACTGAAATCCTCACCAGCTTTAAAGAAAGAGGTCATTTCATAAGGCGGAAAAACTAAATCTTGATGAATCTCATCACTCAAGACAAGAACATCGTATTTTTTACAAAGATTTCCCAGCTTTTGTAATTCTTCCTTCGACCAAACACGACCGCCAGGATTATGCGGATTGCACAAAATCATGACCTTTACGTGCTGATGCTTGAACTTTTCCTCCATGTCAGCAAAGTCCATCACAAAACGTCCATCCTCATCAATCAATCGGCTGCGAACCAATTGCCGTCGGTTAGTAGTAATGATATTTGCAAAAGGAGGATAGACAGGGTCGTGAATCAGAATCGTGTCATTCGGTTTAGTGAAGGCTTGGATGGCAGTAGTTATCCCAGCTAAGACGCCTGAAAAGAAAAGAATCTCTTCTTTTTCGATCGCAAGCTGATGCTGTTCTTTTTCCCAATTGATGATTGCGGTATAAAGACTTTCCGGCGTATCCGTGTAGCCCAATATCCCATGATCCAATAATTTTTGATAGGCATTCAAAACACCGGCGGGTGCCTTGAAATCCATATCAGCGATCCATAAAGGCAGCAGCTCCTTTTCATTGTAGGTTTTAAGAATAGTATCCCATTTGATACTGTTAGAGCCTAGACGGTCAATCGGCTGTTCAAAATTTGGCATTATTTTTCCTCCTGATTGCTAACTTCAATTTTATTTATAAATACAGTATAATGAAACATGCGAAAAGAGGGAAATGAATGGGATATAAAATTGGCGATATTATTGAAGGGCGAGTAACTGGTATTCAGCCGTATGGTGCGTTCATCTCATTGGACGATCAGACACAGGGGCTGGTCCATATATCTGAAGTACAGTCAGGGTATACAAAAAATATTCACAGCTTTTTGGAAATTGATCAAGTGGTAAAGGTTCAGATCATTGATATTGATGAATACACAAAGAAAATCAGTCTATCATTGCGGACATTGGCAGAACATTCACCTGAAGTGCCGTATCATAGAAAACGCTACTTTACAAATCGTAATAAAAATATCGGTTTCCGTTCAATTGAGAAAAGCTTGCCGGAATGGACGGATGAGGCAGTAGATTTTCTGTTGAAAGAGCATATTGAAAAATAGTTCCTATTTTATGCAAAAAATATCTTTTTTTCTGAAAACATGATACAATGAGGTCGATTTACGATTAGCTTTTGCAGAGGTGAAAATTGTGACAAAACAAGTATCTGGAACAATCATGTTACATTTAGAAGATGGATCAAAACGTTTTTTAGTTCACGAAATAGGAATAGATAAAGAATTTGCCCGCACTGATACCAAAGCTGAAAACACTGTTTTAGCAAGTTTTTTGAATTTTTTGAAAGCTACACTACATATTAATGTTAACGATATTCGTTTGGTTGAATTGACGAATACACAATCACACGGTGATAGCCTGCCGCTTTATGTATTTGAAATGACTAGCGAACAAGTGACGGAATTGCCGGCTGGATTTGCTTGGGAAACACCAGATAGTGTGCGAAAGATCCTTGGAACAATCGAAATCGAAGGTGTACCTCTATTTGAATAATCACTAAAAAGAGCTTATGAAAATTAAGTTCTTTTTTTTTGAAAAAAATAGTTGACCAATGTATGTTTAAGTGGTAAATTAATAAACGTTGCTGATGCAGTGAAAGACGAACGTTGAGTTTTGAAATAAAAAAAACTTCAAAAAAGTTGTTGACATTCACTCGGCAAGCTGTTATGATTTAAAAGTTGCTGAAACAAAGCGACAAACAATGTAGACCTTTGAAAACT
>NZ_JAQDPG010000021.1:2500-5037 GCF_027659535.1 Enterococcus malodoratus
AAAAGGCACGCTATCACCCATTAACGGGCTCTAACTTGTTGTAGGCACACGGTTTCAGGATCTATTTCACTCCCCTTCCGGGGTGCTTTTCACCTTTCCCTCACGGTACTGGTTCACTATCGGTCACTAGGGAGTATTTAGCCTTGGGAGATGGTCCTCCCGGATTCCGACGGAATTCCTCGTGTTCCGCCGTACTCAGGATCCTCCTAGGTGCCAGTCAAATTTTGTCTACGGGGCTTTTACCCTTTCTAGCAGACCTTTCCAGGTCCTTCGACTATTTCACTGGACTACCATATCGGAGTCCTACAACCCCAAGAGGCAAGCCTCTTGGTTTGGGCTTTTCCCGTTTCGCTCGCCGCTACTCAGGGAATCGAATTTTCTTTCTCTTCCTGCAGGTACTTAGATGTTTCAGTTCTCTGCGTCTACCTCTAATCAGCTATGTATTCACTGAAAAGTAACATCCTATAAAAGATGCTGGGTTTCCCCATTCGGAAATCTCCGGATCAAAGCTTACTTACAGCTCCCCGAAGCATATCGGTGTTAGTCCCGTCCTTCATCGGCTCCTAGTGCCAAGGCATCCACCGTGCGCCCTTATTCACTTAACCTTATCCTAATTTTCATTAGGGGTTTGATTGTTCCATCTAGCGATAGACTTCCCAATCAGAAAAAAATAAGCAATTGAACTTATAAAAAAACTCATTCAACGCGGTGTTCTCGGTTTGTTTGGTTTGTTTCTGTATCCAGTTTTCAATGAACGATTTTTGAGAGTAAACCTCTCAAAACTGAACGAATAAAGCAACCTGTGTAGTCTCCGTAATATTCCTTAGAAAGGAGGTGATCCAGCCGCACCTTCCGATACGGCTACCTTGTTACGACTTCACCCCAATCATCTATCCCACCTTAGGCGGCTGGCTCCAAAAGGTTACCTCACCGACTTCGGGTGTTACAAACTCTCGTGGTGTGACGGGCGGTGTGTACAAGGCCCGGGAACGTATTCACCGCGGCGTGCTGATCCGCGATTACTAGCGATTCCGGCTTCATGTAGGCGAGTTGCAGCCTACAATCCGAACTGAGAGAAGCTTTAAGAGATTAGCTTAGCCTCGCGACTTCGCGACTCGTTGTACTTCCCATTGTAGCACGTGTGTAGCCCAGGTCATAAGGGGCATGATGATTTGACGTCATCCCCACCTTCCTCCGGTTTGTCACCGGCAGTCTCGCTAGAGTGCCCAACTAAATGATGGCAACTAACAATAAGGGTTGCGCTCGTTGCGGGACTTAACCCAACATCTCACGACACGAGCTGACGACAACCATGCACCACCTGTCACTTTGCCCCCGAAGGGGAAGCTCTATCTCTAGAGTGGTCAAAGGATGTCAAGACCTGGTAAGGTTCTTCGCGTTGCTTCGAATTAAACCACATGCTCCACCGCTTGTGCGGGCCCCCGTCAATTCCTTTGAGTTTCAACCTTGCGGTCGTACTCCCCAGGCGGAGTGCTTAATGCGTTAGCTGCAGCACTGAAGGGCGGAAACCCTCCAACACTTAGCACTCATCGTTTACGGCGTGGACTACCAGGGTATCTAATCCTGTTTGCTCCCCACGCTTTCGAGCCTCAGCGTCAGTTACAGACCAGAGAGCCGCCTTCGCCACTGGTGTTCCTCCATATATCTACGCATTTCACCGCTACACATGGAATTCCACTCTCCTCTTCTGCACTCAAGTTTCCCAGTTTCCAATGACCCTCCCCGGTTGAGCCGGGGGCTTTCACATCAGACTTAAGAAACCGCCTGCGCTCGCTTTACGCCCAATAAATCCGGACAACGCTTGCCACCTACGTATTACCGCGGCTGCTGGCACGTAGTTAGCCGTGGCTTTCTGGTTAGATACCGTCAAGGGATGAACGTTTTACTCTCATCCTTGTTCTTCTCTAACAACAGAGTTTTACGATCCGAAAACCTTCTTCACTCACGCGGCGTTGCTCGGTCAGACTTTCGTCCATTGCCGAAGATTCCCTACTGCTGCCTCCCGTAGGAGTTTGGGCCGTGTCTCAGTCCCAATGTGGCCGATCACCCTCTCAGGTCGGCTATGCATCGTTGCCTTGGTGAGCCGTTACCTCACCAACTAGCTAATGCACCGCGGGTCCATCCATCAGTGACGCAAAAGCGCCTTTCAAATAGAAACCATGCGGTTTCTACTGTTATACGGTATTAGCACCTGTTTCCAAGTGTTATCCCCTTCTGATGGGCAGGTTACCCACGTGTTACTCACCCGTTCGCCACTCCTTTTCTTTCGATGGAGCAAGCTCCGGTGAAAGAAAAAGCGTTCGACTTGCATGTATTAGGCACGCCGCCAGCGTTCGTCCTGAGCCAGGATCAAACTCTCATAAAAAGTGTTTGAAACAATCTTGCGATTGTTAAGCTCAATTTTAAAAATTGACTTGCTAGCATATTGCTTGCTATGTTGTTTGTTTCTATATAATAGAAACGCCCTACACATTTGGTTTGTTTTATTCGTTCAGTTTTCAAAGGTCTACATTGTT
>NZ_JAQDPG010000022.1:0-3758 GCF_027659535.1 Enterococcus malodoratus
CAACTTTTAACGTATGTTGCTCGATTAGTTCTTTTAATTTCATTCTATCGCCTCCAACAGCTCTGGATTTTCGTAGATGTTACCTAAAATAGTTACATCGCTGGATGATAAGTTAAAATTGTGCAAAAATATTTCTTCTAAATCTTCTGCATCAGGCAAACTCATAGAAACAGAAATCCCATCAATTTCACTAGGTATAGGTTTCGGAGTATCGAAGTCATACTTAGCATTTTTGATTATCCATGCCATTCCCGTTTCGTCTTTATCAACTACACCTATCATATGGTTTTCTTGGTAATACCCCATCGGCCACTCTTCCCAAAAGATATCAATGATGTCGCCTTTATAAACATCCTTTTCCTGGTCATCCTCATATTTATCGTCCATATAACCTTTCAGTCCTGTTGATTGCATGAGTTCGATGTCACTAAAACTGCAATAGTAACCTTTTCCGTTATTTGCTTTTAAATAAATCAAGCTATCATCAAAATGAATCTCGGTAACTTTTCTAATTTTTATCACGTGTTTATCCCACGCTCTAAACTTCGGTATCATTGTCGTCCTCCGATCGGTATTTCTTAATTTTATCCTCGTAAATGGCAATTTCTTCTTTAGTTGTCGGAGCCAGTCTATACGTGTCAAATCCAGCTCCAAAAAGGCAGTAGATATTTTCATCGTCCCATTGATACCAATCGCCCCATGCCAGCGTCGCTAATTCATCGTCTTCCAAAACATCATTCCAAATTTCGTTTTGAGATACTTTTATTATTTTTGAAAACGCATGAGGATTCGCATCTGTCAATTTATAGACTTTGCCGATTTCAATTTCTGACTTCATTTTTCCTCCTCTATTGCTTCGGTTACCGGATCTTTATTTTCTGTAGTATTTGTTGTAGTCAATGATTCCCATGACTAATAGCCACAATAAAAATCCTATAAAACAGAATGCAGTAAATTTCTCTATGCTCATCATTCCGCCACCTCTTTCACTGATTTCCACGAAATATTGTGGACTATATTGAACATTGTCGCGTTCGAGACGTGGTACTTTTTCCTAAGTTCGGCTTGACTGATGCCGTTATTGTACTGATTTCTAATTTCTTGTATTTCCTCTTCTGTAAATTTGGCTTCTGGGTGTCGCGACCCCTGGCAATAAAGTTCATTTTTCGCTGCATGTCTTTTGTTTTCCGCATCGGTTACCCATTCAAGGTTGTTCGCGTTATTGTTGCTTTTATCTCCGTCAATATGATTCACATATTTTTTATCTCTGGTTTTTCCATCAACAAAGCAAACAGCTACTAATCTATGGAGTTTATATCTAGTACATGTATGTTTTCTTGTGTTTGTTATATTTATAACTTTGTATCCCCTATTAGTTTCTGAAATATTAAGTTCCTTACCTTCATACCAACTTTTTATTCCATCTTTTCTGTAAATAAATCTACTGATACTTCTCACTCTGCCAAAATTAGATACCTCGTATAAATGACCTTCTAGCTCTATCGTTTTCCATTTTTCATTCATTGGATTTGCACCCCCATTCCGCAAAAGCTGCTAAGACTTGGAATTGTTGCGCTTTGGTTAGTCTCGTTCGCACGAACAGCTCGTGGATATTTATTGTGGAGTACACAGTCCCGAACGGGCTTGACCATTTAGTTCGCTTGTATGCTTCCTTCAACCACTCCAACACGATCTGTTGATTGTCGTTGAGTTCAACCGGCAACATATCTCGAAATTTATATGTGTTATCAATTAGCCAATATCTAAGATATGGATTATCTATATAGTTATGGCCTGAATTGTAAATTAAATCATTCATAATCCGATCGAATGATCCTTTTGTAAGATTGTGCTTATCAATCCATTCTTTTACGAACTCAATCGTCATATTTTCTTCCATTCTCACACCTACACTTTCTCGACTGTGCCGCCAGTGATATATGCGGTATACATTGCCGTTTCCTCATTGTCAAAGAGGATCGGCTTTTTCTTCGTACTGTCGAAAGCCCAATGTAACGAGTTGCCATACCCTGCTTCTATTGATGTCAGACAGTATTTTTGATCATTAATTATTTTCCACTTCGGCTCTTCCTCGACCTCGTAGCCGTCTGTGTAAGCTTTTGAGAATATAGCTTGATGCTCTTCATCTTTAAGCCATTCCCAAACTTTCTCAGGCATTCCACGTATGGTTTTAAACACTTCCCACAGGGTTAGCCCTTCCGAGTGGCACCAAACGATGTATCCCGCCACACATTCAGGCACTTTGACTTTCTGCGGTTCGTCTAGCTGGTCAAGCAACTCTCTAACTTTAGCGGCTTTTACGTATCTATCTTTTTTTCCATTGATATCATGGCATTCTGTACACCATGCTCCATGTTCTCTGAGCTTTTCAATCAATTCTTGTTTATTCATTTCATTCCTCTTTTCTCTTTGATAGGCTGAGTTACATTCCAAATTGATTTTCCATTATAAATATTTTTATCTAGCTTAGTAGAGTCTCTTTTTCTGATATAATCACGTTAGGGAGTGATGTCATGGATAGAGTAAATGCTTTTGTGACTTTTATCGAAAAATTTAATACTTTGATTGGATTTCTTTCATTCATAGTTTCTTGTTGTACATTATTTTTCTCAATCAGGATCAAGCATAAGATTGAAAATGCCAAAGATGAGCAAGTCCTCAATCTCAAAAGCGATCAAATTATTGGTGATTTAAAGGCGTATTCAATTTTTATCGACAAAAATGATACTGATAACATCGATGTACATTCCCTAAAAATGTTTCTTATTGATCTTGAAGAGTCCTATCCCCTGCTCAAAAAGAAAAAGAAAAAAATATTTAGATCACTATATTCCTCTCTGAAAAATAAAGAATGGGATACAGTTAAGCGTTGTATATCAAACCTAAGTGCTTATATTGAAAGGATTTGACTAAATGGAAAAAAAAGATATTGTCAATAAACTAATTAATGAAACAGCCGAGAGAGTTTATTGGTGGCAAAAATACAACGACAACGATTCAAATTTTCATCACAAATTTTTTGAACACTCTCAACACTTTATTCCAGATGTTTCATACGTTTTACAAGTTAAGCAAGGAATCTTTTTGTTAGCTACATTTCAAGGAATGATGATTCCCTCAGGTATTACTGAAGAAATTTCTCTTCGTTTTTATAAAAACAATGCAGAAGAACTTGAGGAACGTATTTATGATAGTTCACCAGAACTGTATGCTTTAAGAAAACTAATAGAATTGAATATTAATAATATTGTTCCAAATTTTGATAATCATGATCCTTCAGATCAAATTGACACTCCAAGTGACGCCTTAACAGATTTTTTGGACAACTAAGTAAAACTGTGTTCAGCTTTTTAGTTGAACGCTTTTTTTATAGCGGTTCAATTGCTTCTTTGCTTTATAGAGTTGATTTAACGTGATGCAATTTATAATTAGTAATATTAAATTCATTTTTTTCGCCTCCTTGATTGGCGTGGTTAGCGGACTAATTGAATATCAATAAGTCGCTCTAACACTTCCCATTCATTTTTCGTCATTACGATATCATGCTGAGTATTTTCAGGTTCCCTAACTGTTTGGATGCAAACCTCATCTTTGCTTACATCAAAATACAAGACACTTTCTCCGCCCACATGTTTACTGATAAAGCGCATATTGTCGGCAACGAAACCCTCTTTTTTACTCATTCGCCGTCCTCCTAATCACTCAAACTGTCACTAATCATTTTTTCTAATTCCATC
>NZ_JAQDPG010000023.1:0-381 GCF_027659535.1 Enterococcus malodoratus
ACGGATCAGAATCCGAACTATTGTCATTAGTTTTCTGACGAGTATCATCGTTTTGTCGCCGTTCGTTAGTACTACGGGATTCCAATAGTTGAAAGTCTTCAGCGACAACCTCCGTCACATAGACACGCTGCCCCTGCTGATTTTCATAGTTTCTTGTCTGAATACGACCAGTCACGCCTAGAAGCGTTCCTTTTCGAGCATAGTTCGCTAGTGTCTCAGCAGACTTACGCCATATCACGCAATTGATGAAGTCAGCCTCTCGATTTCCATCTTGATTCGTGAAGTTTCTGTTTACTGCTAAAGTGAATGTTGCTACTCCTGTTCCATTCGCTGTATATCTAAGGTCAGGATCTTTTGTCAATCGCCCGACCAAAACTACAT
>NZ_JAQDPG010000023.1:391-3585 GCF_027659535.1 Enterococcus malodoratus
GAACTGCTTTGATGTAATTGTCTATGTCTGGTCGCTTATCAACATAAATTATCTCTGAGTCGAGTTCTAAGCGTTTCTTTTTCACCTCGGCTATCCGTTTAGGTGGATAGATGTAAAACGTCATAGCAACGGATATAGCGCCCTTCTCGATAATTCTAGGATTCATTAATCTAAGTTGACTCTCGCAATTACGCTTCCACTGTTTCATGTCCTTATCTTCATAGGTTCCGTTTCGTCCAAAACGTGGCCGAGATTGTGGCTTTGGTTCTAAATGCAATGTATACCTAGTCATTTTCTATCCTTCATTTTGGGTACATGTCCAAACACTTTTTCGTACATCTTTTTCGCAAAATCAAGTTGTGCTTCATATGATTGACCATTTAGAACCCAAAAATCATATTCCTTATTTTTTTGTTGGTAATGATAGATGAAATAGCCTACCCAGTATTGTTTAAACAATTGTTTTGCTCGATCGTCAGAGACATTTCCACCTTTTACGATATGTTGGCTATACCTTGTTAAATAAGGTACCTGTATCTCTTTGTAATCCTGAGGCAACTTATTGTGTAGTGTTTTTAACAACTCAAAGTCATTCACTCTCCGCACCTCTTTCGGCGAGAGAACGTTCTGCCTCAGCCACCCAATCTATTTCTGGTTCAACTTTCTTTGGTGTTTCAGTTATATGACTAGGCAATTTCTCAACTCTTTTGTTCCCATATCTATTACCCGCATGATCTTTTTTCGCCCAATTCTTAATCGTTGCAAAATAGTTCTTATATGACTTGCCTGTGGATTCACAGTAAGAAGACACTCTTTCTATACGCGCTTCCCAATCAGCAGGGAATTCTTTTTTCAGCTTCTCAAGCTGTTCATCACTTAATAAAACATTTTTGTATTCCCCATATTTATGACGCGTAGGCTTAGCCTTCGTTTTCGAAGGCGTAACATCTTTCTTTCTCTTTATTTCTTTATCTAGTTCTAATTCTTTATCTATATCTATATCTGTTGCGTTACTCTCCGTTACTTCCGCGTTACCAATAACGTTAGCGGTAACGTTACCTAACGTTAGTTGTCTTTGTTTCTCTTTGTACCTAGACTGACGTATTCTATTCTGTTCCCTTACCTTCTCCAAACCCTCAATAGACTGGTATTCTTCCCAATTCTTGATAAACAAAATATCTTGATATCTTGTTATCATTGAGTATTTTTCAAGAGTAATTAAGGCAAATTGAACAAATTCTATATTGAAATCAAAGTCTGCAGCTAAGTCTTCCTCTTGATAAGGCATAGTATCCGTTAGGAAGATTCCTCCGCTTTGATTGCTCTCTCCTGCTCTAGCTAAGAGGAATACCCAAAACAAGATAACCTTGTCGCCTTCTGGAAGCTTTCTGATACGCTTAATTTTTTTGTTGTCTGGCAAACCAGTACTAAGCTTAATCCAACTTATTTCAGCCAAGTTCTCAACCTCCGATCCTCAACTTTTTAATCTCGTCTTGATTCAGTTTGATACCAATAACGTGATGTTTATTTTTAAATGCTGCAATTCCGATTTGATGCTTTTCTTGATGGTGGGTTCTACAAAGTGCTGCAAAATTAAATTCTGTGTGGTCTACCTCACTTCGCTTTCTTCTTCCCAAAGCTTTATCAAAATGGTCAATATCAGCATTCTTTTTACCGCAAATACAACAGGTTCTTGTCGTTAAGCATTTATAAAAATAGTATTGTGTGTTTTGTGGTGGTATCTCATACCCTTCGCGAAATGGAATATCGTTTTCAAATATGAAATCTAATATCAATTCAGACAACGTAGATACTTCATCGACAGTATTCTCTGATTCATTTGATAAACTAATGTTTTTACCTGTAAAGTATCTAAATTGCCAATAAAACACGTCTTTCAGGCTTTCTAAAGGCTCTCCAGTATAAATGTATATATCTTGCATTAAAGCGAACACAAAGCGTCTCTGTTGCGGCGTAAACCCACGTGGATCTTTGATGGACAGTTCCGCTTGTCGCTCGCCATCAAAACCGTTGAAAATGGTCTTCAATCTTTCAATGTTCAGTTCTTCTTTAAGCTCTAAAATGATTTTCCTTCCAGAAATTTTCGTTATCTTTGCAAGGTAAGAAAGATTATTCATTTAGATCACTCTTTTACTGGTGGCTTGTTCTTATCGAACAATTCTTCTTGCCGAACTTCTTCGTCTTCTTTAGCATCATCATTTTCAGGTTCTTCCGTTCTTTCAAGAATCCCTTTCAAATTTTTCAAACTCTTTATTGGTAAATCGTCAATTCTTCTTCCGTTAGCTTTCCCCATCATTTCATCAAAGACGGACTTTCTCGTTGATGATTCTTCAGACATGCCTATGATATCCATCACTAATTCCCGTCTTTGTTTTTCTAGATCAATTCCCTGATCGGACCAATCATAAATTTTTCGTCCAGTTTCTAATGACACGTTAAACGGAAGATCAAACATGTTAGAATTATCTTTTGTAGCTTCGGCAATATGGTCTTGATCCATCCTCAATGCAATAGCAAATTCATATTCTAAGGCGTCTTTTTGGTCTGGCTTAAGCCCCATTTTTACTATCTTCGTTTTCCCTTTTTCATCCTTATCGAAATCATAGGCTTGTTTACTCCGAGACGTCGCAACTACATAAACTGAGTTGCCAGTCACTAGTTTAAGAAATTCTTTTTCCAGTGGTTTTACTTTCGCCCAAGCCTGCATATTTTTACTTGAATTACCTTTGGTAAAACTTTCTACTTGTTCCAAAATCCCGCCATCAATTATCACTACTTCGATGCCTTCAGCTTTCATTAACCGAAATGCCTGAATATAATTGTTCACTGTGTATGGAGGCTCAAAGTCCAAGTGTAAGAATTCTCCAATGTATACACCCGCAACAGTAGACTCTGCATACAAAAGCGCTCTCTTATGTTCAGTATCAATAACCCCGATTTTCAACCACTGTTCCTCGTCTGATAAATCGGGATACATTTTTTCAACGATCCCTTTTGCAATTAAAAGAGCTGATACTGTTTTTCCGCTACCACTTGCTCCTGTAATCATGATGGGAACTTTTAACTTTTCTCTCTTAGCTTTTTTTACTTCCATACTATTTCTCCACCTTTACGGATAATTTTTCGCCTTGTGGAATGACCTTAACCGCTTCGACTACTTCACCATCACTATT
>NZ_JAQDPG010000024.1:0-2947 GCF_027659535.1 Enterococcus malodoratus
CGTCCCTACCATATTCTTTATGAAATGTTTTAGTCAATTAACGACAGCAATCAAGGAGGTTTTAAAAATGAGCAGAGAAACGTTAGAAGCTTGGACCACCCGAATTACGGAGAATAAACGAAAGAGGCAGAATAGATGGCTATGAAAATAGATGCAAACATCGAAGAAATTAAAAGTTGGGTAAGTGAAGAAGACGTTTGCGATGTTCTAACAGCTTTCGAACTAATTGAAAGGAACGATCATAAAATGGCTAAAAAAGTACAAATTACTGAAACGATTGTTTGTGATATTTGTGGGAAACCCGCTCATGGAGAATACAACTCAATTACTTATTGCAATGGTGATATTGTAGCAGAAATGTCTTGTCCTCATGATTTATGTTATGAGTGCATGGAAGAATGGCAATATCTTTGTGAGGCTCAAGCTGTGGAAAGATACGACTCACTTAGTGAAGAAAAGAAGGAACGGTACCTTCATGAATTTAAGCAAGAGTTGAACACTTTCAAAAATGGAAATAGTTGAGTGGTATTTTCCAAATCGAAAACAACCACTAACTCAGCCAATTGCATAGAAAAGAGGTAGAAAAATGGACTTGAAAAAAGACCAAATGGATAAAAAATGGATGTGTTCTCTAAAAGAAGATATTTGGCAAGCATGTGATTATTTCGAGACCAAAGAAGAAGCAATAAAAGCTGGTCTGGAATCAGCTCATCGATTTAATGGCAACCCTGATACGGAATATTTAGATGATGAAATGGGCAGCACTCCTGATGAGGTCGTTACAGAATTCTTGGTAGGTCAAATAAATGCTTCGGCTGTTCCATTTTGTGTAGATACATTAATAGAGAACGTTCAAGAAAGTGCCTATGACGAAGGTGGCGAATGGGCAGATACTTATTTGGATGACGTAACTAAAGAGGATAGAGAAGAATTAGAAAATCTTGTATTTGACTGGTTTATTAGAAATGACTATTTACCGAGGTGGTATACGATCAGCTCTGTTGAAATTATTCAATCATTAAATGAATTTTAATAGAATCGATGTTTTTGAGTCGTTGCAACCAAATTACAAGAATTGAGTGGTTTTTGCAACCATGCCTATCAAAGAGAACCACTAAGCTAATCGAGTGATTCTCTAACCTTCATTATTTTAAGGTAAGAAGACTTAGAGATAGACTTACCGCATTTTTTACAAGCGTAATCTCCAGTAGGAATACCATTAAAAAATTCTTTTTCATACTCATGATCACAGTATGGATCACCTTTTTCTAAGTGTAACTTTCTCAATTTAAGAGCTCGTTCTAATTCAATGGGCATAGTATATTCACCTTCTGCTCATTATTTTACCACAAGCAATATTTAAAGGGATAAGAAAATAGATTTAATAAATCGGCTAACTCAGCCTATCAAGGAGGTATTTATGAAAATTCAAGAATTGATTGAAAAGATAAAAGCGAACGGTGAATGGTTTGAAACAAACCGGTATGTGAAAATCACCAAAGTTATTGAACTCGTTAATCAAATAGACGAACCGCAGAAAGTCAAAGTGCCGCAGTTTGTTGCTAAGTGGATTTCGAAATGTCGGGAATTAAATTGGATTTTGCCGGATTTACTTGCACCAGAAGCTTTTGAATCAAGCTTTGCTCGCAATACTGAAGAATGGTTGCGACAAGACAAACAAAATTACGATATTCTAGCTCGTGCTTGGTTAGAAGGCTACGAGGTCGAGGAAGAGCCAAAGTATCAAGTTAAGTTGAAGTTTGGTAGACAATATCTATCGAAAAATGCTGATGGAAATATGCTTGATTTTTACTCATGCATGGTATTTCCTCCAAGCTTCTCAAAAAAAGAACTTGAATCAATTGAGGATGGAGCATTTTACAAAGCCGATGGCGACAAAGAATGGATAAATCCAATTATTGAACTTGTACCAGTCGAGAAAGTGTAGGTGTGAGAATGAGTTTAGTCTATAACAATGATAAGCCAATAGGAAAATGTGAATCGTATTCGATTGATAAGATACCTGGCACAACTCCTTTTGTAATGTTAACCAATTATGAACCTTTGCGATCAGAACTCAACGAGAACCAGCAGATCGTGTTGGAGTGGTTGAAAGAACAAGTTTCAATCGGGAATGACCTCCAATATGTTTTGTGGGAATTCACTGATAATGTTTATGAGGAGCCTGCGGAATATAGTGTTTCTGAGCAAACAAAAGCGTGGCTAGAATTGACAGAGCAAGAACAATTTCAAGTCCTAGCAGCATTCGCTCAATGGGGATTAGAACAGGAGGAAGATTGATGGATAAAGAAGTAGTCGCAGTATCAATAAAAAATGGCAAATATTTCGTTGTTCTTGAAGATAAAACTAGAATCCGAGTAGATTCTGATGAATATAAAAGAGTTAAGCGAAAGCTATCCAAAAACATTACTTTATTCTTAAAAGTCAACGAGGAGAGTGATTGCGTTGAGTAAAAATGTAATCCAAATAACGGAATATGACGGCTTTAGCGATGAATTCCAACGATCGTATTTGCTAAACAACATGGATAAAGGTGGAATTGTTTTTACTGAAATGCAGACCAGTCAAGCAATGGCACGCATCGGGCAGTTAAATACTACTAAAAAAATACACGTAGATGTTTATAATTTATCAAGCAATATGACTGATTTAAGCAAAGTTTACTGAGGAGGAAGAGTGATGTTCTTCAAAAAGAAGGATATACCAAGAATAAAAATACGTTCAAATGTAATCCAATTTGATGAAATGGGTTATCCGTTAAGGTTATGTATCTTTTCAGATGGTGAGCAGCGATGGGTAGATACGTATGAAAAAGAAGGAGACATTGTGTTGAGGTGGGAGGAAGAGTGATCGATAATTCCGCAATCGTCGGACAACAACATCTGACTACCGATTCGAGTACTCCTTTTGAAATAAAAGGCTTGGT
>NZ_JAQDPG010000025.1:0-1759 GCF_027659535.1 Enterococcus malodoratus
ATGGACTTTCTTTTTTTCTACTCAAAAATTCTATTTACACAAAATATTTTACGCTATCCTCTGTGACGACTGTGTTTATAATTACTTTATTTTTTCTTGATAATTTTTTGATTACAAATATAATTTTGTTTTTCATGGGGAATGAGAGAAAAGATATCATCATAACATTAGGAGAATATTTAAATACAGGTGTGTCTTTCTTTTTAGGTATTTTTCTTGTTTTACAATTATTGAATTTTTTCAAAAAAAATAATGCTGGGAAAGTATTTAATTCTCACGGAAATATTTATCACGACTACTCCTATGCAACTTTTTTTATAGCTGCAAAAGTATTAGGATACACGAAAGTTCAATTAGCAGGCATACCTATAGGAATGCAATATAAATTAGTATTGAGAGGCACGTTCATAGATGTGGTAGAGGATATGTGGGAAAATCATTATATTCAGGCGGTTTCGGATGAAAATGGAAAGTTGCCATCAAATTTTATTAAAGTAAGAAAAATAAATTTTGATGATCATTACTGTAATAAGATAAATTTGATAATCAATGATACTTGTTTGATTCTACCAAAAACTATAGATAAAAAATATTCTGATAATGCTACAATTTGTGTTGATTCTACTCATACCAGTGGTGGACACAGATACTTAAATAACTATTTAGTTAATAGAATAAGACGTGTTATTCAAAAAGAATTACCTCAGGAAGTAGAAGAAATATATATTTTTTCAACCGCAAATCCTAAAAATAATTTGAATATTATAACTTCTTGTTTCAGAAAGTTCGGAAGATTTCAAAATCAAAAAGTTTATGTAGTACAGTTTGATGGTAAGTATTATAAGAAAGCGACTAGGGTTATTTAGCATATTGAATCCCTACCCGAAAACTGAACACTCAAAAAAAAGAGTGTTGTTAGTTTTCGGGTTATTTTTGTGCAAGTTTTCGTCTATCTCTTCTCTATATTCTTCAATATTTTCTTCAGCTAAAATAGGATCTCCACAAGCAATTTCTCCCAAAACAGGAATCTGTCTATATTTTTCAACAGGTATTAAATTTTTCGATATCTCGCCATACCGCGGATCAATCGTAGACTTCAATACGCCAAAATAATCTGCTATGTCGTTAAAGGCAGCGCGCGTTAATGCTGGATTCACTAGCAAAGAAGCCGCTAAAGCTGCTGATGTGCATTTTCAAACGTTGTCCAAATATGAAAAAGATAGTTCTGATATTCCATTTTCTCTTTTAAATGAGCTGTCTAATCTGTATCGAGTTCCTATTAACAATATTTTTTTGGGCAAAGAGTACGCTTTAATCCGTATCATAAATAATAAAAGAAATGAGGTAATGAATTGAACGAAGTTTCAAAGGTCGTTCTGGCAATCGAAGCCCACGAAAAAGCAAAGTCTTAGTCTGATACGCTTAACACTTCTTTACTATAGATTGCTCTAAGTGTAAACCGTCAGGATTTTTTACTGTCTAAATTTAACTAGCACCACGCGTATGAGTATTAGTCTCTTAAATTAAAATTGGTCTGGAAAGTAACTTGTTAATTCAAGTTCTTTATCAAGGGCTATTAAATAGGGAACCTTGTAGGGAAATCAATTCATTTTATGAAAGTGATTTCTCATTTGTTTAAACAAAATTATCCTAATTATTTCTAATTGATTCTATAGTCACTTTACTTAGCGATACATAAAAGATAGCGTAAAATATTTTGTGTAAATAGAATTTTTGAGTAGAAAAAAAGAAAGTCCAT
>NZ_JAQDPG010000026.1:0-1564 GCF_027659535.1 Enterococcus malodoratus
CAAATATCAATATCTGAATCATCTGCCATATCTTCTAAAATTTCATCTAACCATTCTTTAGTGGTGCCAATAACAATTCCATCTACAATTTTTCCTTTTTGATACAACGGAAAAATTGCGACAGCTTCGTTGCCGTCATTTGGAAATTTACCTGTTGTCTTTCTAAATTCCTTATAATTCATTGTTCTTCCTCCTTAATTTCTTCCGTTAGCTGACTTCTTTTAAGAAAACTGTCCAACGTGTTTTACTACGTTTATCACCAAATAAAGGCTTGTGATCGATATAGGATAATACTTCTCTGAAACTAATTTGATCAGTATTCCATTTGAAAACTAGCGTTCCATTAGGTTTTAAAACTCTCATACACTCATTGAATCCATCGTGAATCATTTTTGGCCAGTTGCCGTCAAGCTTGCCGTACTTTTTGGCCAACCATGAATTTTCACCAGCATTGACCATATGCGGCGGATCAAATACGACTAAATCAAACTCATTATCAGAAAATGGCATTTCTGTAAAATCGGCCAGAACGTCTGGATCAACATTGATTATGTGCCCTGTATCTAACTCCTCGTAATATTGCCTTTTGTCCATATATGTTGTGATTGGATTGTTCTTATCAAACCAAAACATCCGACTACCACAACAGGCATCTAATACTTTTGCCAAACGATCACTCCTTTCCTATGCTAATGCCCCAGTTAGTGGAGCTTTTTCTTATGTCCTAACCAATCCTCCGCCACTTTCTCAACGTCCCTTTTCTTCCATGCAAAAAGGTCAAACCTCACTCCTGCACGGCTTGGTTTTCGCTTACGATTCCTATCTATCGTTTCTCTATGAATCACGTGTTTGTCACCGTTAGAATCTTCCACGATAATTATGTTTTTGTAGGGTTGATCTAGATATTCGATTTCTTCACCCACGATAGACTCGCCGTAGATATTTACTGTATGCATGCTAATCCTCCATTTCGTTTACCACATAGTTTCTTTCAATTCCGTATTTCCGCATCCATTGATAAATCGTTCCTTGGGACGCGCCAAAATCTCGACTCGCTTTCTTCCAACCACCGATTTTGTATGCTTCTTCTAGTTCGATTTTCGTAGGCATTTGAAGTCGTCTGTATCTTTTAAGCTTGTGTTTTCTACGTACGTATGCAAAGACTCTTGCATCTATTCGATATTTTTTGCGGATTTCACTTATAGGCATTTCTTGCTTTAGCATCTCAACGATGTCTTCTTCCATACCGGATCGAGCATTTAAATATAGCTGGTATCTTCGATCATTCTTCTCTGAGGTAGTAACTTCTTCCTCGGTTTCGATGATAAGCATGAGTTGCTTATGTCGTTTACTTTTCTCTTTGTCTAAATACCATTCTGGATCGTTGATCAACAGTAGCAATTCATCCCATGCTTTTTGTTGCGCTGGATTTTTACGTTTTCTCATCTAGCACCCTCCCTAAAATGGCAGATCATCGTCACTGATGTCGATTGACGAACCACTGAACGGATCAGAATCCGAACTATTGTCATTAGTTTTCTGACGAGTATCATCGTTTTGTCGC
>NZ_JAQDPG010000027.1:0-1328 GCF_027659535.1 Enterococcus malodoratus
GATAGCGTAAAATATTTTGTGTAAATAGAATTTTTGAGTAGAAAAAAAGAAAGTCCATTCTGTAAAATTAAAGTTACCACACAGAAATTTTATAGGAGGACTTTCTCATGACACATTTTACTACAGAAATTATGGAAACACTAATCAATAAAGGTGATCTAGATGATTTATTTCGGCGACATTTAGAATTAGCCATCAATTCGTTACTGCAGGCTGAACTAACAGCTTTTCTTGATTATGAAAAGTATGATCGTGCCGGTTTTAATACGGGTAATTCCCGCAATGGGAATTATTCACGATCATTTAAAACCGAGTATGGAGAATTGAATTTAGTTATTCCAAGAGATAGAAATGGAGAGTTTTCTCAACAAACTGTACCTGCTTACAAAAGAAGCAATGATACTCTGGAAACAACCATAATTCAGTTGTTTCAAAAAGGAATCACCATGTCTGAAATCTCTGATTTAATCGAAAAAATGTATGGTCATTATTATACACCACAAACAATTTCAAATATAAGTAAGATTGTCTCTGAAGATGTATTAGCTTTTAAAGAAAGACAAATAGAATCTAAGTATCCAATCATTTTCATGGATGCTACTTATATTCCTGTAAAAAGACAAACTGTTTCAAAAGAAGCCGTTTATATCGTAATTGGTATCCGCTTAGATGGAACAAAAGAAGTTTTAGGATTTAATATTGCTCCAACAGAGTCTGCTTACGTTTGGAAAGAAATCCTTCAAGACTTAAAAAATCGTGGTTTAGAGGAAGTTTTATTAGCAGTAACAGATGGATTAAGTGGTATTAATGACAGTATTTATAGTGTTTATCCAAATGCTCAATTTCAACAGTGTTGTGTTCATGTTTCTAGAAATATTGCGCATAAAGTCCGTATCAACGATAGAAAAGAAATTTGTGATGATTTTAAGACTGTCTATCAAGCCGATTCAAAAGAAGAAGCTATTAATCAAATAAATTTTATGACAGAAAAATGGAAAAAACAGTATCCAAAAGTGATTAGATTACTTATGAATCCTGCTATATTAACCTTTTATAATTTTCCTTCCTCAATTAGAAGAACTATTTATTCAACGAATTTAATTGAGGGATTTAATAAGCAATTAAAAAAATACACAAAAAGAAAAGAACAATTTCCCAACGAAGAATCTCTAGAGAGATTCCTAGTTTCTCAATTCAATAATTATAATCAAAAATTTTTGGGCAGAACCCATAAAGGCTTCAAAGAAATTGAAGGCACATTAGAATCAATGTTTTAACTTAAATAATAGAATGGACTTTCTCATTTACACAAAATATTTTACACTCTC
>NZ_JAQDPG010000028.1:0-1250 GCF_027659535.1 Enterococcus malodoratus
GGCGACGTTAGCGGATCTCTTTGACATACTCCTCAACTTCTTTCCAGTAGTGCTTACTGTCTTCTGGCATCAATGAGGCATCCCAAGTGTGATAAGGTTTTGAGCGTCGAACAGTATACGTTTTAAAACCCTCAGGCGGTCTTTTTTCTTTGAAAATTAGCTTTACTATTCTTCGCCGTCTGATCTTAGCTTGATTTTTTCCCGAAAATGATTCCCTTCCAAACATACCTAAATATGTGAAAGCTTTTTCTGGTCCCCAAATCTTATTTTTCATCCTTCCACCTCCAACAACTCTGGTTTTACTTCCCTAATACTTGACTCATGAATTGGCGGATAAGCTAGATTCTGATCTGTGATCAAATCATACTTACGTTCTCCACATTCGCAGTGACCACAGAAAACAACTTTTAACGTATGTTGCTCGATTAGTTCTTTTAATTTCATTCTATCGCCTCCAACAACTCTGGATTAGCAAAAACATTACCGATAACTTCGAACTGATAAATCGAACTACCTAATGAGTTCATAAATTTGTCATGTCCGAAGCTCTTTTCGTCTAAATAAAACATGGTGTTTCTTTTTGAATATCTAACCAAGCCTTTTATTTCAAAAGGAGTACTCGAATCGGTAGTCAGATGTTGTTGTCCGACAACTATATCTCCCTCAAAAATCTCAACGCCGTTCTTGTCTTTTAGACCTGTTGATTGCATGAGGATGACTTCATCGCCTAAAAATTTCTCATGCCAACATCCGTCAGATACCCTGATGCCACCTTGCAAGAACTCCAATGTGTCAATGTGTGTCATCACTTCATCTTGTATCCACCACGCTCTAAACTTCGGTATCATTATTTTCCTCCTTACTACCGTTCGCGGTTGATTTCGAAAACGCTATCTTGTTAAAATATATTTGTCTTTTGAGAAGACAAAATATGTGCGCGAGCTAGGCTTCTTACCGATTAATTAGCTTCCCCATTCCCTAGCTCATGGACTGCCGTTACATACCGCGGTAGTCCTTTTTTGTGATATAATTTAAACGAGCTAGGTTCTTCCTTGTTGATTTCATTAATCTGAAGCATATTTCAACTAGCTCACAGACCGTTGGATTTAACCAATGGTCTTTTTTATGATAGAATGCTTTAGTCTAGCGGAAACTAGACGAAGGCTCTTTTTCCGAATTAGCTTTATCTTTTAAATTAAATCTAATTCATTGACCGTTGGAATCAGCCCAACGGTCTTTTCCTATGCAAT
>NZ_JAQDPG010000029.1:0-235 GCF_027659535.1 Enterococcus malodoratus
TAAATTAAATCTAATTCATTGACCGTTGGAATCAGCCCAACGGTCTTTTCCTATGCAATCGCTTCGGTTACCGGAACTAAATTGCCGAAAACCTACATTTTCGATGGCCCTTTTCCTACATTTTCAATGGCCATCTTTTTTTACTTGATAGGCTGAGTTAGCCGATTTATTAAATCTATTTTCTTATTCCTTTAAATATTGCTTGTGGTAAAATAATGAGCAGAAGGTGAATATA
>NZ_JAQDPG010000029.1:245-892 GCF_027659535.1 Enterococcus malodoratus
CGTGGTTACCGGAACTTTCTTTTTCTAAAAGCAAATAAAGATTTTCCGCATTCTGGGCAAGAATCTAGTTTTCTTTTTTGCTTCTCTGTTAATGAGCTACAATAACCACAGTGTTGACCTTTTTTAGGTGTTGGACCTGGCTCATGACCTATGAAATAAGGTATCTTTCCGAAATGTCTCATTCGCCGTCCTCCTAATCACTCAAACTGTCACTAATCATTTTTTCTAATTCCATCATGATTTCATGTGGCAAATTTACTTCTATATCGATGCCTCTATCAAAGCAATTCATTCGTAATAGATAGGTGACATCTTCGTCGCTAATTTCCTTAACTATTCCAAGTTTGTATAAATTGCAGTTGTTCACTACGACGTTTTTTTGTAAGTCGTGCAAACTAGTTTTCTTTTCGTATCTCACTTCATAGCTCATTTTTAAATCCTCCTTGATTGCTGTCGTTAATTGACTAAAACATTTCATAAAGAATATGGTAGGGACGACCGCCAAAAGTACAATCAATTTCCTCTTCTAGCCATGTCGTTATCTTAGATACGTTTTCTTCTGACATTTCCAATTGATCTAAGTAATCCCAAATATCAATATCTGAATCATCTGCCATATCTTCTAAAATTTCATCTAACCATTCTTT